>DASXRW010000272.1:0-9517 GCA_036506355.1 Burkholderiales bacterium | reverse complement strand
CGAGGCGTCGTAGTAGGCGCCCTCGAGCTGGCGCAGCTCGCGCCGCACCACCTCGTCGCGCGTCTTGGTATTGCCGGCGACGTCGATGCGCCGCACGTAAACGCGCCGGCCCGGATCGATGACGATGTTGAACGAGACTGTACGCTTCTCCTTGTCGACGTTCGGGATGGCGTTGGCGTTGGCGAAGGCGTAGCCGTCGTTCCCCAGGCGGTCGGCGATCGCCTTGGTGCTGGCCGCGAGCTTCTCGCGCGAGAACACGTCGCCCGGCTTCAGCTGGATCAGCTTCTCCAGCTCCTCGCGCGGCACCAGCATCTGGCCCGAGAGCTGCACCTCCGACACGGTGTAGCGCTCCCCCTCGCTGACGTTGACGGTGATGTAGATGTCGCGCCGGTCCGGGGTGATCGACACCTGGGTCGATTCGATGGCGAAGTCGAGATACCCGCGGTTCTGGTAATGCGAGCGCAGCGACTCCAGGTCCGCGGCGAGCTTCTCGCGCGCGTAGCGGTCGTGCTTGGTGTACCAGGTGAGCCAGCCGGGCGTGCGCAGCACGAAGAGATCGATGAGCTCGCTCTCGGGAAACGCCTCGGCGCCGACGATGTTGATGCCGCGGATCTTGGCGACCTCCCCTTCGGTGACCGCGATGTTGATGCCGACGCGGTTGCGCTCGAGCGGCGTGACCGTGGTCTGCACCGCGGCGGCGTACAGGCCGCGCGACAGGTACTGTCGCTTGATCTCGAGCTCGGTGTTCTCGAGCATCGCGCGGTCGAAGATGCGGCCCTCGGCCATGCCGATGTCGCGCAGCACCTTGCGCACCGTCTCGGGCTCGAACTCCTTCATGCCCGAGAAGTCGATCTGCGCGATCGCCGGGCGCTCCTCGACGTACACCACGAGGATGTCGTTGTCCATCTCGAGGCGCACGTCCTTGAAAAAGCCGGTGGCGTAGAGCGCGCGCAGCGCCGCCTGCGCCTTCTCCTCGTTCATGGTCTCGCCGACCTTGACCGGCAGGTAGCTGAACACCGTGCCGGGCTCGGTGCGCTGCAGGCCCTCGACGCGGATGTCCTTGACGGTGAAGGGGCGGAACGACTGCGCCTGCGCCGCGGCTGCCGCCGCGAGCGCACACGCGGCGAGCACCGCGGCCAAACCTCTGCGAATCATCAACCGGTCAGCAGGCGATTCAGGTCGTTGTAGAAGGCGAAAGCCATCATCACTAGCAGCAGCGCAAGACCGACGCGCTGTCCGAGCTCCATGAAGCGCTCGGAGACAGGCTTCCCCTTGACGATCTCGATCGCATAGTACATCAGGTGTCCGCCGTCGAGCAGTGGAATGGGCAGCAGGTTCAGCACGCCGAGGCTGATGCTGATCAGCGCGAGGAAGGTGAGATAGGACACCCAGCCCAAGCTCGCCGACTGGCCGGCGAAGTCGGCGATGGTCACCGGTCCGGAGAGATGGCGCCACGAGACTTCACCGATCAGCATCTTGCCGAGCATCTTCAAACTGAACACCGAGATGTCGGCGGTCTTGGCGATCGCGCGGCCAAGGCTCGCGAGCGGCCCGTACTGCACGCGAACGAGAAGCTTGTCGGCGTAGCCCTCCGGCTGCTGCGGCCCCGCGCCGATGCGCCCGATGCGCGCGCCGCCGGCGGCTACGGCGTCGGGCACGACTTCCAGCGTTCGCGATGCGCCGGAGCGCTCGAGGGTCAGCGAAAGCGGCGCGCCGGGTTTCGAGCGCACCGCGTTGACGAACGCCTCCCAGGTCTCGATCGGCGCCCCGTCGGCGCGCACGATGCGATCACCCACGGCGAGGCCGGCGCGCTCGGCCGCGCCGCCCGGCACGATCTGGCCGAGCACCGGCGCCAGCGGCGGCCGGTAAAGGCGCAAGCCCACGCGCTCGAGCACATCGGCTTCCACGTCCGCGGCTGGGAAGCCGCGCAGATCGAGCTTCACCTCGGCAATGTGTCCGCGCTCATCCTGCGTCTCGAGGCGCACCGGCTCGCGTTGCAGCGCGGCCTGCAGCACGCGCCAGCGCAGCTCCTGCCAGGTGGTGATCGACTCGCCGTCGATCGCGCGCACCGTGTCGCCGGCGCGCACTCCGGCTGCGGCAGCCAGGCTCTCTTGCGGTGGGCTGCCGAGCAGCGGACGCGCCTCGGGCAGCCCGTACATGAAAAGGCCCGCGTACACCAGCACGGCGAAGGCGAAATTGAAAAGCGGCCCCGCGATCACGATGGCAAAGCGCTGCCACACGCTTTGGCGGTTGAATGCGCGGGCGAGCTCGCCCTGCTCGACCGGGCCCTCGCGCTCGTCGAGCATCTTGACGTAGCCGCCGAACGGAATCGCGGCCACGACCCATTCGGTGCGGTCGGCACCGAGGCGCCAGGTGGCGAGCGCCCGCCCGAAGCCGACCGAGAAGCGCAGCACTTTCACGCCGCAGAGGCGCGCGATGAGGTAGTGCCCATACTCGTGCACCACGATGAGCACGCCGAGAGCGACGATGAACGCGACGATGGTCTGCAGCAGATTCATGAACTCAATGCCGCCGCCGTGCCCGCAACGCGCGTACCCGCGGCGCGGCGCGCCTGCTCATCGGCCGCCATCACCACCTCGAGGCTGGTCGCCTCGCCCGTCGGCACCGCGTCGAGCGTGTCGGCGATGAGGCGCGCGATGCCGGTGAAGGACAGCCGCCCGGCGAGAAAGGCCTCGACCGCGACCTCGTTCGCCGCGTTGAGCACGGCCGGCGCGGTGCCGCCGCGCTCGAGCGCGGCGTAGGCGAGGCGCAGGCACGGAAAGCGCCGCTCGTCGGGCCGCTCGAAGGACAGGTCCTTCATCGCGGTGAGGTCGAGCGGCCGCGCGCCCGAGGCGATGCGCTCGGGGTAGCCGAGCGCGTGCGCGATCGGTACGCGCATGTCGGGATTGGAAAGCTGGGCGATCAGCGAGCCGTCGACGTATTCCACCAGCGAATGCACGATGCTTTGCGGGTGGATCACCACCTCGATCGCCTGCGGCGGGACGTCGAACAGCCAGCGCGCCTCGATCACCTCCAGGCCCTTGTTCATCATCGTCGCCGAGTCGACCGAGATCTTGCGGCCCATCACCCAGTTCGGATGGGCGCAGGCTTGCGCCGGCGTGACCGCTGCGAGGGACTCGAGCGCGGACGCGCGGAACGGTCCGCCCGATGCGGTGAGCACGATGCGGCGCACGGCCCTGATATCCGAGAGGCACTGGAACACCGCGTTGTGCTCGCTGTCCACGGGCAGCAGCGTTGCGCCGCCCTCGCGCGCGGCGCGCATGAGAAGCGGCCCCGCCATCACCAGCGCTTCCTTGTTCGCGAGCAGGACGCGCTTTCCGGCGCGCGCCGCTGCCAATGTGGAGGCAAGGCCCGCTGCCCCCACGATCGCGGCCATGACGACATCGCAGCGGCCGTCGGAGGCCACCTGCTCGAGCGCGGCGTCGCCGAAGAGGAGCTCGGTGCCGCATTGCGCGAACGCTCCGGCGAGCTGAGCGTCGCGCGGCGTGCCCGAGAGCACGGCATAGCTCGGCCGGTGCGTGTGGCACAGCGCGAGAAGCGCGTCCGCCGAGCGGTGGGCGCTCAGCGCGAACACGCGGTAGCGGCTGCGATGCCGCGCCACGACGTCGAGGGTGCTCGAGCCGATCGATCCGGTCGCGCCGAGAATTGCGAGATTCACGCGTTTGCCCTCATCCACGGCAACAACAGCGCCGCCAGCGGCAGCGTGGCGGTGGCGCTGTCGATGCGGTCGAGGATGCCGCCGTGCCCCGGCAGCAGCGTGCCGCTGTCCTTGACCCCCGCCTGGCGCTTCGCCGCCGATTCGAAAAGGTCCCCCACGATGCTCAGCACGGCGAGCAACGCCGCGCCAGCCACGAGAGCTACCCAGGCGACGCCTCCGGCGAAGCCGCCGCAGATGATAGCGTAGGCGAGCGCGCCGGCGATGCCGCCCCAGGCGCCTTCCCAGGTCTTGCCGGGGCTTATGCTCGGCGCGAGCTTGCGCCGCCCCCAGGTGCGGCCGACGAAATAGGCGGCGGTGTCGGCGACCCAGACCAATACGAGTACGCCGAGCACTTGCAGCGGCGGCAGCGCGGCGAGCGCAACGGCCGCGGGCACGAGGACGAAAAAGCCGCTCGGGATCAGCGCCGCGCGCTGATTCGCGTGGACCCCGCGCGCGAGCCAGAGCGGTGCAGCGATGAGCCAGAACACGGCCGCGATCGCGAGCGCGGCGCGCACCGCTCCTTCACCCGCGGTGAACACGCCGGCAAATGCGGCGGCGACCAGCGCTGCGTACAGCCAGGCGACGGCGCCGCTCAGCCGGCAAAGCCGTGCCCACTCGTACCCGCCGGCCGCGACGATGAGCGCGATCAGGGCGGCGAGCCCGATTTTCGGCAGGAGGAAAAGCGCAGCGAGGAATGCGGCGATCAGCGCGGCCGCGGTCGCGACCCGCGCGGCGAGCGCGCGACTCAGGCGACCTCGGCGCGCTTGCCGGAGGTTGAAGAAGCGCCGACCTGCTCGCTGGTGCGGCCGAAGCGGCGCTCGCGCTGGCGGTAGGAAGCGATCGCCTGGTCGAGCGCCACGGCGTCGAAGTCTGGCCACAGCGTCTCGGTGAAGTAGAGCTCGCTGTAGGCGAGCTGCCAGAGCAGGAAATTGCTGATGCGTTGCTCGCCGCCGGTGCGGATGAAGAGATCGGGCTCCGGTGCGTAGCTCATCGCGAGATGGGGTGCCAGTTTTTCCTCGGTGATCTCCGCCGGCAGCGTTCCGGCGGCAGCCAGGCGCGAAAGCGCCTGCAGAATGTCCCAGCGACCGCCGTAATTCGCCGCGATGGTGAGCGTGAGGCGGCGGTTGTCGGCGGTGAGGCGCTCGCCCTGCTCGACCAGCGCCCGGATCTTCGGATCGAAACGCCGGATGTCGCCGACCACCTTGAGGCGCACGCCATTGCGGTGCATGCGCTCGACCTCGCTCGAGAGCGCGGCCTGGAAGAGCTGCATGAGCAGCGCCACTTCCTCGGCCGGCCGGCGCCAGTTCTCGGAGCTGAAGGCGAACAGCGTCAAATATTCCACGCCGCGCTCGGCGCAGTTCTCCACCGTGGCGCGCACCGCCTCGAGGCCGCGGCGGTGGCCCGCGATGCGCGGCAGCATGCGGCTGCGTGCCCAGCGCCCGTTGCCGTCCATGATGACGGCGATGTGGCGCGGCACCTCGCCGTGCGGGGGAACCTCCTGGGTTGAGCTCGCGTGCTTCATACGGCCATCAGCTCGCTTTCCTTCTGGCTTAGCAGCTTGTCGATCTCGGCGATGTGGCGGTCGGTCATCTTCTGCACCTCATCCTGCGCGCGGCGCTCGTCGTTCTCGGACACTTCGTGCTTCTTGAGCGCATCCTTCAGGTGGTGGATCGCGTCGCGCCGCAGGTTGCGCACCGCGACGCGGGCGTTCTCGGCCTCATGCTTCACCACCTTGGTGAGCTCCTTGCGCCGCTCCTCAGTAAGCAGCGGCATCGGCACGCGCACCGTGTCGCCCTGGGTGGCGGGATTGAGCCCAAGGTCCGACTCGCGGATGGCCTTGTCCACGGGCTGGATCATTTTCTTGTCGAACGGCGTGACGCCGATGGTGCGCGCATCGAGCAGCGTCACCTTCGCCAGCTGGTTGAGCGGCGTGGGCGTGCCGTAGTAATCGACGTGGATATGGTCGAGCAGGCCCGTGTGCGCGCGCCCGGTACGCACCTTCGCGAGATCGGCCTTGAACGCCTGGATGGTCTTGTCCATCTTCTGGTCGGTCGTCTTCTTGAGATCTGCGATCAGCATGGCTGTCTCCGGCCGGAAATCATACGTGAACCAGGGTGCCCTCGTCCTCGCCGAGCACCACCCGGCGCAGCGCGTCCTTCTTGAAGATGCTGAAGACGTTGATCGGCAGCTTCTGGTCGCGGCACAGCGTGAGCGCGGTGGCGTCCATCACCTTGAGGTTCTTCACGATCGCCTCGTCGAAGCTCAGGCGCGTGTAGCGCTGCGCGCGCGGGTCGCGCCGCGGGTCCGCGGTGTAGACGCCGTCGACCTTGGTCGCCTTGATCACGATCTCCGCGCCCATCTCGCTGCCGCGCAGCGCCGCGGCGGTATCCGTCGTAAAGAACGGATTTCCGGTCCCCGCCGCGAAGATCACGATCTTGCCCTCCTCCAGGTAGCGGATCGCCTTGCCGCGGATATAGGGCTCGACCACCTGCTCGATGTTGAGCGCCGAGAGCGCGCGGCTCGAGATGCCGGCCTGGCGCATCGCGTCCTGCAGCGCGAGCGCGTTCATCACCGTGGCGAGCATCCCCATGTAGTCGGCGGTCGCGCGGTCCATGCCGGCGGCCCCGGGCGCCACGCCGCGGAAGATGTTGCCCCCGCCGATCACGATGCCGATCTCCACCCCGAGGCGCGACACCTGCGCCACCTCGGCGACGATCGCCTCGATCGTCAGCCGGTTGATGCCAAACGCATCCTCCCCCATCAGGGCCTCGCCCGACAGCTTGAGGAGGATGCGCTTGTACTTCGGGGTCACGTAGTCGGTCGCTAATGAACGCTGGCGCCAGGTTTCTCGATTCCTTCGCCGACGACCAGTACGGCATAGTCGTGAACTTTCGCCTTCTGCCCGGCGAGCATCTTCTCGACCGACTCCTTGTCGTTGAGGACATAGGGCTGGCCGAGCAAGGTGATCTCGGCCAGATACTTGTTGACTGCGCCCTCGACCATCTTGGCTGCGATCTCCGCAGGTTTGCCGGACTCCTTCGCGCGCGCCTGTTGAATTTCGCGCTCGCGCGCGACCACGTCGGCTGGAACGTTCGCCTTCGAAAGGTACTGAGGCCTGTAGAACGCGGTGTGCATGGCCAGGCCTTTGCCGATTTCGTCCGCGCCCTCGAAATCCACCAGTACCCCGATCTTCTTGGTCGCGTGCAGGTATTGCGCGAGCCGTCCCTTGGCCTGGAGACGCCGGCAGCGGCGGATCGTGATGTTCTCGCCGATTTTCTGCACGAGCCCCTGACGTTTCGCCTCGATCTTCGACCCGAGCAGATCGATCGAGCCCAGCTCCTCGGTGTCGCCAGGAGCGCGCGTCGCCACGACCTCGGCGAGCGATTGAGCAAAGGCCAGGAAGTCGTCGTTCTTTGCCACGAAATCGGTTTCGCAGTTGAGCTCTACTAACGCGCCAATCTTGGCATCGGCTGACACCCAGATGCCGATCACGCCCTCGGCGGCCACGCGGCTCGCCGCCTTGCTCGCCTTGGCACCGCTCTTGATGCGCAGCAGCTCCTCGGCCTTCCGCAGGTCGCCGTCGCACTCGGTCAACGCCTTCTTGCACTCCATCATTCCCAGGCCGGTGAGCTCGCGCAGCTCCTTCACCAGTCCCGCACTGATCTCAGCCATTCCTTTCACGCTCCTTGCAGGTTGAAAAAAAGGGGCCGCAGCCCCTTGTTTTCAGGATTGCTGGAAAAACTACTTGGCCGCTTCATCCTCTTCCACCTCGACGAACTCGTCGCGCGAGGCGGCGACCACCTCCTCGAGCGATTGCGTGCGGCCCTCGAGCACGCCGTCGGCGATGCCACGCGCGTAAAGACGGATGGCGCGGCTCGAATCGTCGTTGCCCGGGATGATGTAGTCGATGCCTTCGGGCGTGTGGTTGGTGTCGACCACGCCGATCACCGGCACGCCGAGCTTCACCGCCTCGGCCACCGCGCCCTTCTGGTAGCCGACGTCGATGATGAACAGGGCGTCGGGCAGCGCGGTGAGATCCTTGATGCCGCCGAGGGAGCGCTGCAGCTTCTGCATCTCGCGCGTAAGCCCGAGCGCTTCCTTCTTCGAGATGCGCTCGAAGCTGCCGTCCTGCTGCATCTGCTCCATCTCCTTCAGGCGCTTGATCGACTGCTTGACGGTCTTGAAGTTGGTGAGCATGCCGCCGAGCCAGCGATGATCGACGAAAGGCATCTGGCAGCGCTGCGCTTCCTCGCGGATGATGTCGCGCGCCTGGCGCTTGGTGCCGACGAAAAGCAGCGTTCCCCGGTTGGCGGCAAGCTGGCGCGCGAACTTGAGCGCATCCTGGTACATCGCCAGGGTCTTCTCGAGATTGATGATGTGAATCTTGTTGCGGTGGCCGAAGATGAACGGCGCCATCTTCGGATTCCAGTACCGGGTCTGATGTCCGAAATGGACCCCGGCCTCCAGCATCTGACGCATCGTCACCGACACTCAACTGTCTCCTTAGGGTTAGGTCTGCCGCGCCATCCAAGAACCTCGGCTCATGCATCAGTCGAGGCACCCTAACGGATGCGCGGGATAATTTGCCTGCCCACAAGGGCAAGCGAGCCCGAAATTCTAGCATAATCAGGCTAATGCCCGTAGTTCTGAAGACCGCCGAGGAGCTCGAGCGGATGCGTATTGCCGGCCGGCTCGCCTCCGAGGTGCTGGATTTCATCACCCCGCACGTGAAGCCGGGCGTGAGCACCGGCAAGCTCAACGACCTCTGCCACGACTACATGGTGCGCGAACAAGGCACGGTGCCCGCGCCGCTCAACTACGCGCCGCCGGGCTACAAGCCCTTCCCGAAATCGATCTGCACTTCGGTGAACCACCAGGTGTGCCACGGCGTTCCCGGCGAGCGGGTGCTCAAGCCGGGCGACATCCTTAATATCGACATCACCGTGATCAAGGACGGCTTCCACGGCGACTGCAGCCGCATGTTCTATGTCGGGGAGCCCTCCATCCAGGCGCGGCGCCTGATCGACGCGACCTTCGAGTGCATGTGGCTCGGCATCCGCGCGGTGCGCCCCGGCGCCCGCCTGGGGGACATCGGCGCGGCGATCCAGGCCCACGCGGAGAAGCGCGGCTTCTCGGTGGTGCGCGAGTTCTGCGGCCACGGCATCGGCCGCAAGTTCCATGAGGAGCCGCAGGTCCTGCACTACGGCAAGCCCGGCACCGGCCTGACGCTGCAGCCGGGCATGACCTTCACCGTCGAGCCGATGATCAACGCGGGCAAGCCCGGCATCCGCGAGCTCGCCGACGGCTGGACCATAGTGACGAAGGACCACAGCCTTTCCGCGCAATGGGAGCACACGGTCGCGGTCACCGAGCAGGGCTACGAGGTGCTTACGCTCTCGGCGGGAGTGCAACCCGCGCCGTCGGCCGGTTCGGAGGCCACCTCGAAGTGACCGCGGCGAGCCTGCGCGAGCGGGTAGCGGCCGAGCGCGCGACGCTGCGCGCAACCTATCTTGCGCGGCCCAAGCCGCGGGCGCTCCTCAAGGCGCACGCGCAGCTCATCGACCGCACGGTGAAATCCGTGCCCGGCCTGCCGCGGGGCGCGGCGCTCGTTGCGACCGGCGGCTATGGCCGCTGCGAGCTGTACCCGAGCTCGGACATCGATCTGCTTGTCCTGCTCGCCCGCGAGCCGGAGGCCGCGGAGCGCGAGTCGCTCGAGCGGTTCATCGGCACCCTGTGGGACATCGGGCTCGAGATCGGCCACAGCGTGCGCACCGTTGCCGGCTGCATCGAAGCAGCCGC
>DASXRW010000271.1:0-4361 GCA_036506355.1 Burkholderiales bacterium | reverse complement strand
CGGGTCTCCGGCGGATGAATCACGTCGTCGAACGGCCCGCAAAGGCTCGAGACCGATTTCGCGAGAATCATCGGCTCGCGCGGCGGCGTCGGATCCTTGAGGAGCGGCGCGGCTTCGGCGATGTGCGACTTGGTGTTCGCTCCGGCGATCAGCATCTGCCGCGGCACGGGAACGGGCGCGCCCAGGCGTACCGATTTCGCGTCGAGCGTGCGCGCCTTGCCGCGCGCGGCAAAGGCCTGGTCGAGCAAGCGCCGCCAATCGGGCTGCTCGAGAAGCAGGCGCACGTCGCTCGCCGGCACGCCAGCGCCGGCGGCGGTCATGGCGCTCTCCAGATCGACGATGCGCGGGCCATCGAGGATGCCGGCGCGCTCCTGCCACTTCTCGCCGTAGGCTACGAGTCGCATGTCAGTCGAGGCTGATGTTGCTCTCGCGGATCACCTTTTCCCATTTGGCGATCTCGCTCTTCATGTAGGCCGCGAACTCCTCCGGGCTGCTCGTCTGCAGCTCGAAGCCGCTCTCCGACAGGCGCTGCTTGAGCGCCGGGTCGCTCATCACCTTGGCGAACTCGCTGTTCAGCTTCATGACGACATCGCGTGGCGTGCCGGCGGGCGCCACGAAGCCCTGCCAGGCCCAGGCTTCGAATCCGGGATAGCCGGACTCTCCGATGGTCGGCAAATCAGGCAGTGCGGCCACGCGCTTTTCGCTCGCCACCGCAAGCGCCTTGATCTTGCCGCCGCGAATCTGCGGCAGGCCCGACGCGATGTCGGGGAACATGGCGGCGATGCGCCCGCCGATGAGGTCGTTCATCGCGTCGGCCCCACCTTTATAGGGAATCGGCGTCATCGTGATGCCGGCGCGCTGCTTGAAGAACTCCATCGCGAGATGGATCGGGCTGCCCGGGCCGGGCGCGCCGTAATCGATCTTGCCGGGCCGGCGCTTCGCCGCGTCGACGAATTCCTTCACTGAATTTGCGCTGATGGCCGTCGGGTTGACCGCGAGAATCAGCGCAAACCGGCCCGTCAGGCTCACGGGGGCAAAATCCCTGGCCGGGTTGTAGGGCAGCTTCTTGTACAGGGTTGGATTGAACGCATAGGTGCCCGCGTCGCCCAGGAGCAGCGTGTATCCGTCGGGCGCGCTGCGCGCGACTTCGCTCGCGCCGATCGCGGTGCCGGCGCCCGGCCGATTCTCGACGACCACGCTCTGGCCGAGCGCCTCGCCCATCTTGGGAAACACAAGGCGCGCGAAAAAGTCGGTGGCGCCGCCCGCCGGATACGGAACGACGAGGCGGATGGGTTTCGCCGGATAACCCTGGGCACAAGCGACACCGCCTATCAGCATGCCGACGGCGGCGAGCAAGGTCTTCAGCATTGGGTTGCTCCTATCTTTTGGCTCGGGCGATCGCTTCCCAAACGCGTTTCGGCGTGGCGGGCATGTCCAGGTGCCGGACACCCACCGGCCGCAGGGCATCGAGGATGGCGTTCATCACCGCCGGCGGCGCGCCGACGCAGCCCGCCTCGCCGACGCCTTTCACGCCGAGCGGATTGGTCTTGGCCGGCACGTCGATGAAGTCGAGCTCATAGTGCAACGGCAGGTCGGCTGCGCGCGGCATCGCATAGTCGGTGAAGCTCGCCGACAGCATCTGCCCCGACTCGCGGTCGAAGGCGATGTTCTCCATCAGCGCCTGGCCGATGCCCTGCGCCAGCGCGCCTTCGATCTGGCCATGGCAGATCATCGGGTTGATCACGCGGCCGACGTCGTCCACCACCGCATAGCGGTCGATCTCCACCACGCCGGTCTCGGGATCGATCTCGAGCTCGCAGGTGTGGCAGCCGTTCGGAAAGGTGGGCGGATGGTTCGAGCCGGCGCTGGCGTCGAGCCCGACGCCGAATTTCGTCGTTGGACCGACGGGGCGGTGGAACGCCTTCGCGACATCGACCAGCGAAATCCCACGATCGGTGCCCACGACCGTGAATTTGCCTTCCCGGAACTCGAGATCGGCGCCAGCGGCCTCGAGCAGATGCGCGGCGAGCGGCTTCGCCTTTTCGATGATGGCGTCGGCCGCACCCTTCAGCGCCGAGCCGCCGAGCATCGCGCTCCTCGAGGCATACGTGCCGCGGCCAAACGGCACCTGGTCGGTGTCGCCCTGCACGAAGCGGATGTTCTCGAACGGCACGCCGAGCCACTCCGAGACCATCTGCGCATATGTGGTCGCATGCCCCTGGCCGTGCGAGAAAGTACCGGCGACGATCGTCACCATCCCGCTCGGATCGAAGCGCAATTCCATCCGCTCGTTGAACACGCCCGAGTCCTCGAGGTAGTAGATCAGCGCGCGGCCGCGCAGCTTGCCTTTTTGCTCAGAGGCTCGCTTGCGTGAAGCAAAGCCATTCCAGTCGGCGAGCTCCAATGCCCGGTCCGTCAGCTTAGCGAACTCGCCCGAGTCGTAGGTCCAGCCGACGTGCGCGGCGATGGTCCACCCGGCGGTGGTGTTGTGCGGCATCGCGCTCGGCGGGATGTAATTGCGCCGGCGTAGCTCGACCGGATCCATATTGAGCTTGCTCGCCGCCTCGTCCATCAGCCGCTCCGTGACGTAAGCAGCCTCGGGGCGCCCGGCGCCGCGATAAGGCCCAAGCGGCGTGGTATGCGTGAAGATCGCCTTGCTCGCGACGAGCAGCGCTGGCACGACATACACATTCGGAATGTTCCGCAGCGCGCAGAGGACGGGTACCACGCCCGCGTTGGTGACGTAAGCACCGACGGCATGGAGCGCCTGCGCGCGGATGGCCAATATTTTCCCGTTGTCGTCGAGCGCCATCTCCGCATTGATCAGCTGGTCGCGGCCGTGGTTGTCGCCCAGGAGCGATTCGGTGCGCGTCGCGACCCATTTCACCGGGCGGCGCAGGCGCCGCGACGCCCAAAGCACCAGGCCGTCCTCCGGATAGATGTCGCCCTTCATGCCGAAGCCGCCGCCGACGTCGGGGGCGATCACGCGCAGCTTGGTCTCCGGCATGTGGAACACGGGACCGCACAGAATCGTGCGCACGCCGTGCGGGTTCTGCGTGCTCGTATAGAGCGTGTACGCGTCGTCCGCCGCGTTGTAGTCGCCGAGCGCGGCGCGCGGCTCCATGGCGTTCGCCGAGATGCGGTTGTTATACAGGCGCACGGACACCGTGTGCTTCGCTTTCGCGAATGCCGCGTCGGTCGCCTCCTTGTTGCCCATCATCAGCGGGAAGGCCATGTTGCTGGTCCACTCGTCCCAGACCTTCGGCGCGCCTTCCTTCGCCGCATCTTCGACGTTGACCACCGCCGGCAGCGGCTCCCAGTCGATTTCCACCTTCTCGGCGGCGATGCGCGCCAGATCGGGCGTGTCGGCGACGACGAAGGCGATGCGATCGCCGACGTGGCGCGCCTTCGCCGGCTCGAGCAGCGGCCGGAACGTGCGATAGCCCTTCGGCCCGCCCATGTCCTCGGGCATGAAGAGCGGCGGAATGCCGCCGAGGTTCTCCTGCTTTGCATCCGCCCCGGTGAGCACCAAGTGCACGCCCGGTGCGGCCAATGCTGCGCTCACATCAATATTTTTTATCCGAGCGTGAGCGTGCGGCGACATGACCACCGCGCCGTGCAGCATGTGCGGCAGCTGCATGTCGTCGACGTAGCGCGAGCGTCCGGTGAGAAAACGCAGGTCCTCTACGCGGCGCACGGGTTGTCCAATGCCGTATCTGTTCACGATTTGCTCCCAGTCAATCGGTTCGCCAGCCGCGCGCCTTCTGCCATCGCCCGGAATTTCGCCCAGATCACGGTCGGATGCACTTCCGGCTTGTAGGTTGCCTGCGACGAGAAGCCGCAGTCGGCGCTCGCGATCACGCGATCCGTTCCGACAACGCGCGCGAAGCGCGCGAGGCGCTCGGCGATGAGCTCAGGGTGCTCGACGATGTTGCTGGCGTGCGTAATGACGCCGGGCACGAGCACCTTGTCGTCCGGCAGCTTGACCGTCTCCCACAGGTGATATTCGTGCTCGTGCCGGGCGTTGGCCGCCTCGAAGGAATAGGCACCGGCGTTCACCTTCAGCATGAAAGGCGCCACTTCGCCGAGCGCGGGATCGTGCACCCGCGGTCCCTCGTTGATGCCGTAGCACGTGTGGAAACGCACTTTTTCCGCAGGGATACCGCGCAGCGCGTGGTTGATCGCCTCGACGTGGATCTGCGCGAGCCGCTGGCGCTGCTTGTCGTCGAGCGCCGGATCGGAGAAGTTGTCCGTCATGAACGGATCGTCGATCTGCAGGTAAAGGCCGGCATCGACGATGGCGCGGTACTCCTGGCGCATGGCGTCGGCGACGGCGAAGAAGAACTCCTCGTCGCTCTTGT
>DASXRW010000270.1:0-3365 GCA_036506355.1 Burkholderiales bacterium | reverse complement strand
GGCAGTGCCGTCGCATCCGATCTGGGTGAGCGAAGCGGTGCAGGACATTTATGGCTTCGCGCCCGGGATGAGCGTCCAGCTCCCGTTGCTGGGCAAGAGCTACCCATTCACGATCGCCGGCGTGTTCCGCGACTATGCCCGCCAGCACGGTGCGATCCTCATCGATCGCAGTGACTACGCGGCGCTGACCGGGGACCGGCGCGTCAACGACGGCGCGGTGTGGCTCGCGCCGGGCACGACGCCGGCGGCGATGATGGAAGCGCTGCGCGCGCTGCCCGGCGGCGACGAGCTCGACATGGCAGACTCGGGCGAGATCCGCAGCCTGTCGCTGCGCATCTTCGATCGCAGCTTCGCCGTGACCTACGCGATGGAGGCGGTCGCGGTGCTGGTGGGCCTTTTTGGACTTTCGTCCAGCCTGGGCGCGATGGTCCTCGCTCGCCGGCGCGAATTCGGCATGCTGCGCCACCTCGGCCTGACGCGCGGCCAGATCCGCCGCATGCTCGCCGCGGAAGGCGCGCTCCTCGCGGCGGTCGGCGCCGCGGCCGGGCTCGTCTGCGGCACGGCGATCAGCCTCGTGCTGGTCTACGTGGTGAACCGCCAGTCGTTCAACTGGAGCATCGAGCTCCATCCGCCCATCGCGCTGCTCGCTTCGCTCGTCGCCATCCTGGTGGCATTGGCAATCGTGACAGCGATACTGTCGGGCAGAGAGGCGATGGGCATGGGCCCAGTGCGCGCGGTGCGAGAGGACTGGTAGCTCAGTAGCCGGCGGGCACGCTCATCGTTCCCTCGCCGGTGATCACGGTCGCGCCGCCGACTTTGATTCGCACTATGCGTCCGCCGCGCTTTTCAGCGGACGCTTCGAGCTTGCTCGGCCGTCCCATGGCGACGCCCTGGTCGATGCGCCAGGTGAAGCTGCCTTCCGGCGCGGGCAGCCGGCTGGCGAGCACACCGGCCAGCGCCACGGCACCCGAGCCGGTCGCCGGATCCTCCTCGATGCCGAGGGCAGGGGCGAACATGCGCGCGTAGAGCTCCTGGTCGCCGGCGAAGAAATACAGGTTCGACGACCACGCGTTTGCAAAGTGCTTGCTCCACGCGGCGCGGTCGAGCGCTGCCCGGTCCACCGCGGTGCGATCGGCGAGCCGCACGAAGCAGAAGCGCACGCCGCCGCTCGCGAACCACGTCTCGACCACCGCCGAGGGATCGAGCGAGAGCGCGGCCGCGGCTGCGTCCTTCGCCGGTTGCGCCGCCGGGACTTCGATCGGCCGCTCGCTGATCAGATGAGCGTAGATGTCCTCGCCGCGCAGCGCGAGCTCGACCGGCACGAGCCCGACGCCTTCCTCGAGCACGATCGTCGCGGGAACGTAGACGCGGCGCATGCGCGCGAGCACCGCCGCCGTGCCGACGGTCGGGTGGCCGGCAAACGGCAGCTCGGTCTTCGGCGTGAAGATCCGCACGCGCGCGGCGTGCTTCGCGTCATTCGGCGCCAGGACGAAGGTGGTCTCGGCGAAATTGAACTCGCGCGCGATGGCCTGCATCGCGCGGTCGGAAATGCCTTGGCCGTCCGGAAAGACGGCGAGCTGATTGCCGGTGAAGGAGCGATCGGTGAAGACGTCGGCGATGAAAAAGCGGTGGGCCATCTGAATAGCATAATCGACGCATGCGGCGCAGAGCCTTCCTCGGCCTCACGTTCCTGCCGACGGCCGCCTGGGCGGCAAAAGTCCACTACCCGGTGGTCAAGCCGCGTCCGCTGAAATTTCCGCGCGATCATGGCGCGCACCCGGAATTTCGCACCGAGTGGTGGTACGTCACCGGCTGGCTGGATGGTCCGCTCGGCTTCCAGATCACCTTCTTTCGCGCCCGACCCGAGGAGCAAAGCGACAACCCGAGCAGCTTCAACCCGCGCCAGGTGCTCTTCGCCCACGCCGCACTTTCGGATCCGAAGCGCGGGCACCTGGTGCACGACCAGCTCGCCGCGCGCGCCGGGCATTCGCTGGCCGAGGCCGAGACTCAGCGCACGGGTGTATGGATCGACGACTGGGCGCTGTATCTGGAAGGCAATCGCTACCATGCCAAAGTCGCGGCGCGCGATTTCGATTTCGACTTAACGTTCTTTATCGGCGACAAGCCCATGCTCCAGGGCGAGAACGGCTACAGCCGTAAAGGGCACCGGCCCGAGGAGGCGAGCTATTACTACAGCCAGCCGCAGCTCAGCGTGGTCGGCGACGTGAACGGCCGGAAGATCACCGGCAATGCCTGGCTCGACCACGAATGGTCGAGCGCCTACCTCGCGCCCGAGGCGGCGGGCTGGGACTGGACCGGGATCAACCTCTTCAACGGCCACTCGCTCACCGCTTTCCAGATGCGCGCCAAGGCCGGCGGCATCCACTATGCCCCGCCCGGAGTCGCGTTCAAGCCGCTGCGCATGTGGAAGTCGCCCCGCACCGGGGTCGAGTATCCGGTATCGATGCAGGTCAACGACCTGCGGCTTGAGCCGCTGATGGACGACCAGGAGCTCGACGCTCGCGCGAGCAGCGGCACGATCTACTGGGAAGGCGCGGTGCGCGCTTTCAAGGATCGAAATGAAGTGGGCAGGGGATATCTAGAGCTGACGGGCTACTGGAAGCCGATGAAGCTCTGAATTCCGGAAAACGTCCGTAATTATTTTCTCCTGAACGCCGACAAGGCCACGCCGGCAAGGATCAGTGCAATGCCGACGAAATGGAACCACTGCGGGTATTCGCGCAGCAAGATCGCGGAGAGCACGACACCGAACGCCGGCATCAAATGCAGCGTGACGCCGGCGCGCGCGGGGCCGAGGCGGGCGACGACGTAGCTCCAGCCGGCGTAGGCCAGCAGCAACGAACCGATCGCCGAATACAGGACCGCCAGCGCGCCCGGCGTCGACGGGCTGAGCGTCACACCGGTGAGCGCCTCGAAGATGAGCCACGGCGCCATGAACAGCACGCCGAGGGCGCACACCATGCAAAGGAGCTCGATCACTTCGAGCGGGTCGCGCTTCACGCGCAGCAGCACGGTGTAGCCCGCCCACATCACCATCGAGGCGAGCGCCATCAGGTCGCCGAGGTTGAAGGACAGGCGCGCAATATCGCCATGGGTGGCGATGATCAGCACGCCGAAAAAGGAGATCGCGACGCCGATCCATTGCCGCGCGACGATGCGCTCGCCGAGCGCGAGTGTCATGAGGAGGATGAAGATCGGCGTGGTCGAGAGATAGAGAATGCCGCTCGCCGCGGTGGTGTAGTGGAGTCCCAGCCACTGCAGCCCGAGATGCGGCCCGCCGCCGGTGAGGCCGAGCGCCGCGAGCACCAGCCAGTCGCGTCGGGTGAGGATCGGCAGCTTGCGGC
>DASXRW010000269.1:0-3471 GCA_036506355.1 Burkholderiales bacterium | reverse complement strand
GCATGCTGCGCAGCATGTTTGCCATCGGCGCCATCACCACGAGCCTGGTGCTCGCCCAGCTCCCCGAGCAGCGCCAGCCGCACGCCGGCCATGCGCTCTTCGGCGGCGTCGCCATCTTCGGCATCGGCGCCATCGTCTTTGCCTTGTCCGGTCACTTCGTCGTGGCGCTCGTCGCGCTCGGCATGATGGGCGCAGCGGACGCCATGAGCGTCTTCGTGCGCGCCACTGTTGTGCAGCTCGCGACCCCCGAGGACATGCGCGGGCGGGTGAGCGCGATCCACACGCTCTTCGTCGGCTGCACCAACGAGCTCGGCGAATTCCGCGCCGGTCTCTTCGCCTCGCTCTTCGGTGCCGTGCCTGCCGCGCTCATCGGTGGCATCGGCACGCTGGTCATCGTCGGCCTGTGGACGCAGCTCTTCCCGAGCCTGCGACGGGTCGACCGGCTAAGCGAAGTGGCGCCACCGTAAGCTTAAGACTTACCTGCGCCGCGAATCCACTTGATGGAGAGGATGACCGCTGCAGGGAGGTGCACCGCGCCGAAACCGGCCAGGAACGCGAGCAGCGCATTGGCGCCGGTATACCCCGTCGCCGTGACGTAGCCGAGACCCGCGCCGGCGATGACGAGCACGGCGTGGACGAGCCAGATCTTTCCGGCGCCGGCGATATGGAACGCAAGCCGGTAATGGGCATAGAGCGCGGCGGGAACCAGTACCGCTGCCATGGCGAAAAGCGCTGGCGACATGCCCTCTGTCCAGCAAGTTCCGCTCCTCTTGACACGCCGGGGGCGCCGGGCAGATACTAAACCTTATGGTTAAGTATTCGGAGGCCGAGCTCGACGGGATTTTCGCGGCGCTCGCCGATCGGACGCGCAGGAAGGTGATGGAGTCTTTGCGTAAAAGCGCGCAGCCGGTATCCGAGCTGGCAGCCGGGCACGAGATGTCGCTGCCGGGGTTCATGAAGCATCTTCAGGTGCTCGAGGACTGCGGCCTCATCGAGCGCGAGAAGGAGGGGCGGGTGGTGAGCTGCACGCTCACGGCGCGCCCGTTGCAGGACGCGGCCGCGTGGCTCGCGCACTACGAGAAGTTCTGGACCGAGCGGCTGGATTCGCTCGGACGCTACCTTTACCAGCAGGAGGAATTGCAGGCATGGAACAAGCCAAGATCGCAGACAAGCCGTCGCTCAACCTCGCCCGCCGCTACCCCGTCTCGCCAGAGAAGGTCTGGCGGGCGTGGACCGACGCGGAAACGCTGAAGCGCTGGTTCGGCCCGGAGAAGGAGCTGGTGTCGCTCGCCGAGCTCGACGTTCGCGTGGGCGGGCGCTTCCGCATCGTTTTCGGCGGCCCGGATGGAAACGCGAACGAGTGCGCGGGCGTCTACAAGGAAGTCGTGCCCAACCGCAGGCTGGTCTTTACCTGGCACTGGCCGCGCACCACGCCGGAGCGCGTGTCGCTGGTGACGATCGAATTCAAGGCCGCGGCGGGCGGCACCGAGCTCGATTTCCGCCACGAGCAGTTCTTCGACGAGCAGGCGCGCGACGGCCACAAGCGCGGCTGGAGCGTGGCGCTGGACAAGCTCGAGCGGTTCCTGCAGCAGAACGCCTAGGACGAGTGCCGATGTCGATTTGGCGGGTCGCCGAACGACTATGGGGTGATACCGCCAAATTCAAGGAGATAGGGTGATGAAAGTGCAATACGGCTGGGTGATGGTGGCGATCGGCGCTCTCATGAGCTGCGTCGCGGTGGGGACCATGATGTCGCTCGCGGTTTTTCTGCAGCCCATCACGCAAGCCACCGGCTGGTCGCGCGCCGGAGTGTCCGGCGCGATGACGCTCAACTTCCTCATCATGGGCGCTGCCGGCTTCGGCTGGGGTGCGCTCAACGATCGGTACGGCACGCGGCCGGTGGTGCTCGCCGGCGCCGTGTTGCTCGGCCTGGGCCTCACCCTCGCCAGCCGCGCCGCCAGCCAGACGCAGTTCCTGCTCGCGTATGGCCTGCTCATCGGGGTTTCGGCCGGCGCCTTCTTCGTGCCGATGATGACGGCCGTCAGCGCGTGGCTGCCGAGCCGCCGCAGCCTGGCGGTGTCGCTCGTGTCGGCCGGCATGGGCGTGGCGCCGATGACGATCTCCCCGTTCGCCGCCTGGCTGCTCACGAGCTACGACTGGCGAGTCGCACAGCTCACCATCGGCGTGCTGGTCTGGGTGCTGCTGATTCCGGCGGCTCTGTTCGTACGGCAGCCGCCGCGCGGCGAAGCACACGCCGAGCGCGCCGACGCCGCAGGCGAGCGGCCGATGGGCGTCGGCGAGGCGCTGCGCTCCACGCCGTTCATCGTGCTCGCCGCCACCTTCTTCGCCTGCTGCGCCACGCATGCCGGGCCGATTTTCCACACCATCAGCTATGCGCTGATCTGCGGCATACCCACGGTCGCCGCGGTCTCCATCTACAGCCTCGAGGGCCTGGCGGGCCTCGGCGGCCGCATCGTGTTCGGCCTCGCCGGCGACCGGTTCGGGGCGCGGCGCGTGCTGATGGCCGGACTCATCGTGCAGGCGTTCGCGGCCGGCAGCTTCGCTTTCGCCAACCGCCTCGGGGAGTTCTACGCCGTCGCCGCGGTGTTCGGCTTCGCCTATGGCGGCGTCATGCCGCTCTACGCCGTGCTCGCGCGCGATTATTTCGGACAGCAGATCATGGGCACGGTGCTCGGCGCGGCGGCAATGGTATCGAGCCTCGGCATGGCGCTCGGTCCGTGGCTCGGCGGCTGGATCTTCGACACGTTCGGCAGCTATGCCCCGCTCTATATCTATTCATTCGCCATCGGCCTCGGCGCCGCCGCGATCGCGCTTGCATTCCCGCAGCCGCGGCTGCGCACGGCGCAGTTGCAACCGGCGTGACGGCAAGGCGCACGCGTAGAATCGGCGCATGAATCCCGCTCCCGGTTTCAAGAAGCGTCCCGACTATCGCCTCGCGGCCAGGCCCGCAGGCTCGCGCGTGCAGGTCAGGCTGAACGGCGAGGTGATCGCCGACAGCAGCGAGGCCGTGCAATTGGAGGAAGGGACCTATCCACCGGTCTATTACTTCCCGCGCAAGGACGTGAAGATGGATCGGCTGGTGCGCTCGACCCACAAGACACATTGCCCATTCAAGGGCGACGCGTCGTATTACTCATTCAAGGACGGCGCGGAGAACGCGGTGTGGAGCTACGAGCGACCCTTCGATGAGATGCAGGTGATCAAGGAGCTGCTCGCGTTCTATCCCGACAAGGTCGAGATCAAGGCCGGCTAGCCGCCGACGCCGAGGTAGGTCGCAGTCACCTGGCGATCGCCGCGCAGCTTCTCGGGCGTGCCTTCGAACACCACGGTACCGTGGTCGATGACGTAGACACGGTCGGCGAGCTGCAGCGCCATCTCGGCGTTCTGCTCGACGAGCAGCATGCTGACGCGCTCGGTCTTCAGCTCGCGGATCGTGCTCATCACCGCGTT
>DASXRW010000268.1:0-3388 GCA_036506355.1 Burkholderiales bacterium | reverse complement strand
GGTGGTCGCCGAGACCGCTGACGGCATCGCCACGCTGCAGGCGCTGGAGAAGCACGCCCCGGACATCCTGTTCCTCGACATCAACATGCCGGGGCTGAACGGCCTCGAGGTGGCGCGCCAGGCGAGCGGCCGCTGCCACGTCGTGTTCGTCACCGCCTACGACCAGCACACCCTCGCCGCCTTCGAGCAGGGCGCCGCGGACTACATCCTGAAGCCGGTGCAGGCGGCACGCCTCGCGACCACGGTAGCGCGCCTGAAGGAGCGCATCGGCCGGCCCGCGCCGGCCATCGAAGGCCTGCTGCGCGAGCTCGGCGGCGGCAGCCGCGGGTTCCTGCGCTGGATCAACGCCTCGCAGGGCCAGACGGTCCGCGTGATCACCGTCGACGACGTGTGCTACTTCCAGGCCGACAGCAAGTACACGCGCGTCGTGACCGCCGAAGGCGAGTCGCTCATCAGGAAGCCGATCAAGGAGCTCTCCGAGGAGCTCGATCCCGCGTCCTTCTGGCAGATCCACCGCTCGACCATCGTCAACGTCAACGCCATCGCCGGCGTGGTGCGCGACCTGCGCGGCCGCACGCAGGTGCGGCTCAAGAAGCGCGAGGAGCTGCTGCCGGTGAGCGACGCGTATACGCAGCGCTTCCGGCAGATGTGATGGCGCAGCGGCTGCTCAGCGGACTCTCCTGGGGCGCCTTCGCGCTGGTCGGCGCGTTCTGCGCGCTGCAGGCGCTGGAATGGGTGCTCTCGCCGATGAGCGGCGTGCTGGGCGGCGGCGCGGGCGAGGTCATGCTCGCGTTCCTTTCGCGCCTGACCGTGTTCCTGATCACGGGCGTGACGATGCTCGTCACCGCCGTGCTGATCCTGAACGGCGCGGGACGCGCGGGACGCGAGAATCTGGCCGTGGCCGTGCTGGCGGCGGTCGCCGCCGCCGTGGTCGCGGCGGTCACGCGCTACATCGTCGGCGCCACGCCGGCCACCGAAGGCGCCGCCTACATGCTGCTCGTCTTCACCTCCTGGATCGGCTCGGGCGCGCTCCTCGTCGCGGGCTTCGTCTTCCACCTGCGCGCGCAGTCGGCCGACGCCGAGGCGCGCGCGGCGGAGCTGCGCCGCGGCTCGCTCGAGACGCAACAGCTCGCCACGCGCCTGCGCCTGCTGCAGGCGCAGGTCGAGCCGCACTTCCTCTTCAACACGCTCTCCAACGTGCGCCGCCTTTGCCAGACCGACGCGACCGCCGGCCGCGCCATGCTCGCGCAGCTCAGCCGGTATCTGCGCGCCGCCCTGCCGCGCATGCGCAGCCACGAGACCACGCTCGCCGAGGAGATCGACCTCGTCTCCGCGTATCTGGGCGTGCAGAAGATCCGCATGGGCGAGCGGCTCGCGACCTCGATCGAGGCGCCGCCGGCGCTGCTCAAGGCGCTCGTGCCGCCGATGATGCTCGCCACGCTGGTGGAGAACGCCGTCAAGCACGGCATCGGGCCGCTCGCCGAGGGCGGCTCGATCCGCGTGAGGGCCGAGCGCGCCGGCGACACCCTCAGGCTGAGCGTCGCCGACGACGGCCGCGGCCTCACCGCCGCCTCGGGCTCGGGCGTCGGGCTCGCCAACATCCGCGCGCGCCTCTCGGCGCTCTATGGCGAGCGCGCCGACCTGCGCCTGGAAGCGAACCACCCGCGCGGCGTCGTCGCCATGGTCTCCCTGCCCCTGGCCGGAGAGGCGGCATGAAGCTCTTGTGCGGCTTCGGCAGGCGCCAGCTCTATCTCGCGCTCGGCTTCACGCTGGTAGTGCAGATCGCGCACGCGACCTACGCGATCATCGGCAAGGAAGAGTTCCACCTCGTGAGCCAGCTCGCGTGGACGGTGCTCTTCTTCGGGCTTGCGCTCCTCGCCCTCGCCAGCGCGGTCGCCACCGACAACCTGCTCGGCGCCTCCGCGCGCACCGCGACGCGCCTCGTGCTCGCCATGGTCGCCGCCGCGGTGCTGGCCACCGCCGCGGTCGAGCTGCTGCTCTACCTCCTGCCGCAGTCGTTGGTGGTGGCGATCGAAGCCAAGGAGAAGGTGCCCTTCGCCAACGACCTCCACCGCATCGCCTTCCGCTTCAGCCTCTCGGCCGGCTGGTCGCTTCTGCTGGTCGCGCTCTATACGATGCTGCAGGCGAGCCGCCGCGCCAACGAGCGGCTGCACCAGACCCAGCTCGCCGCGCTCGCCGCCGAGCGCGCCGTGCTCGAGGGCGACCTGCGCGCGATGCAGGGGCGCGTCGATCCCGAGCTCCTCTTCGACAGCCTGCTCGAGGTCGACCGCGCCTACGAGCGCAGCGTCGAGGCCGGCCAGGAGGCGCTCGACGCGCTGATCAGGTTCCTGCGCGCCGCGCTGCCGAGCGACGCCGCGGCCAGCGCCACCGTCGCCGGCGAGCAGGAGCTGGCCGAGGCCTACCTTGCGCTGGTCGCGCATCACCCGAAAGTGGACATCTCGGTGGCACCGGAGGCGCGCACCCTGCCGATGCCGGCGATGCTGCTGCTGCCGCTCGTGCGCTGGGCGCTCGATTCGGCCACCCAGGTCGAGATCCGCGCACAACGCCGCGAGGCGGGACTCGAAGTCTCGGTGCGCAGCGACTCGCGCGGCGGCACGGCACCGGCGGAGCCGAACATCGCCGGGGTGCGCGAACGCCTGGCGCGGCTCTTCGCCGGAGCCGCGAGCCTCGACGTCAGCGTGAGCGCCGACGCGCGGCAGGCGCGCCTGCTGATTCCCGCTTCCTGATCAGACTTCGCGGCGGCGCGTGGTGGCAGGTGACCCTCAAGTCGCAAACCTCGGCCTGGTGCGTCCGCCTCTCGTTTACCTCGGTTCGATCGCCATCGGCCTCGCGCTTCATCTGATCTGGCCGGCGCAGCTTGTCCCTGCTTCGCTCGGCGCGCCCCTCGGCGCCGGCCTCACGCTCCTCGCCATCGCCCTCTTCATCGGCTCGGTTCGCACCTTCCGGGCGGCGGGTACGCCGGTTCCGGGCAACCGCCCTACGACGAGGATCGTCCGCACCGGGCCCTACCGCTTCAGCCGAAACCCCATCTATCTGGCGTTCTCGCTCCTTCAGCTCGGGCTCTCCATCTGGGTCAACAGTCTCGCCTTGCTGATCATGCTGGTTCCAGCCGCCGCGCTCATGTCGCTCGTGGTCATCCCGAGGGAAGAGCGTTATCTCGAAGCCCGGTTTGCTTCGGAGTATTTGGCCTACAAGGCTTCGGTGCGACGCTGGCTATAGCATTAGTGGCGGCCTTCGATGCCGCGCGGGATGGCATCGAGCAGCTTGCGCGTGTATTCGTGCTGCGGGCTGTGGAAGATCGCCTCGGGCGTGCCGCGCTCGACCACCTCGCCCGAGCGCATCACCAGCACCTCGTCGGACATGTACT
>DASXRW010000267.1:0-5950 GCA_036506355.1 Burkholderiales bacterium | reverse complement strand
CTCGACGATGAAGCCGAAGTGATGCACGCCGACGAAGTCGCGTCCCTTCTTTCCGGCGTACTCCTCCTTCCGGTAGTGCAGGAGCGCGATGTTCATCACGCCATCGGTGAGGTAGACGCCGTGGGCGCCCTCCCAGTCGGTGGTGCCGACGCGCTTCAGGCCGAAGGCCTGGATGTAGAACTCGGCGGCCTTCTCCGGGTCGGGCACCGTGATGGCGATGTGCCGAAGCTTGGCCATCAGCGGATCGGGCAGGCGACGGTGTTGACGCCGAGGTAGATCTCGCGCAGGAAGAGCGTGAGGCTGCCGATCAGCGCCACCATCGCGAGCACGAACAGGATCGCCACCAGCTGTGAAAGATCCGCGGTGACGAGCGCGTCCAGGAATGCAATGGCGATCAACAGGCAGATGAGGAGCGCCGCGACCACCGCGAGCAGGATCGCGGTATAGATGAGCCGCACCCGGCGGCGCACGTAATCGAGCTCCCCTTGCGCGTTGGCCGCGAGCGTGGCGTCGAGTTTGGGCAGGCTGGCGACCAGCGTGCGGCGCCGGTCGACCGAGCGGCCCAGGCGATTGACGAGCACGTTGAGCAGCGTGCCGATCGCGGTGAGCAGGAACACCGGCGCGATCGCGAGCTGAATGACATGAGCGATGTCGCCGAGCGCCGAGGTTAGTGGCATGGCGGTGCATAAGATACAGTGTCCCGATGATCGAAGCGGTGATCGTTCCTCGCACGCGAGACGTGGGCGGCTTCAAGGTGCGCCGCGCGCTGCCGGCCGCGGAGCGGCGCAGCGTCGGGCCGTTCGTGTTTTTCGACCAGATGGGGCCGCTCGCGCTCGCGCCCGGGCAAGGGCTCGACGTGCGGCCGCATCCGCACATCGGGCTCGCCACGGTGACTTATCTCTTCGAGGGCGAGATCCTGCATCGCGACAGCCTCGGCAGCGTGCAGCCGATCCGGCCGGGCGACGTCAACTGGATGACCGCCGGCCGCGGCATCGTGCATTCCGAACGCACGCCCAACGAACTTCGTCCTTCGGGCTCGCGCGCATTCGGCATCCAGCTCTGGGTCGGCCTGCCGCGCGCGCAAGAGGAGGCGGCGCCCGCTTTCGTGCACGTCGAGTCGACACGGCTGCCCATGGCTGCGGAAGGCGTGCGGCTCATCCTGGGCGAATGGCGCGGAGCGCAGTCTCCGGTGCCGACCTTGAGCGCGATGTTCTATGCCGACGCCGAGCTCAAGCCCGATGAGCGCCTGGCAGTCGATTTCAAGTATCCAGAGCGTGCCGCGTACGTCGCCCAAGGCGTTATCGAATGCGACGGCAGGATATTCGACGCCGGGCAGCTGCTCGTGTTTCAGCCTGGCGCGAGCGCCAGCCTTAGTGCCACGGCAAAAGCGCGCGTGCTGCTCCTTGGCGGCGAGCCGCTCGATGGTCCGCGCTTCGTGTGGTGGAACTTTGTCTCAAGTCGCAAGGAGTGGATCGCGCAGGCGGCCGACGATTGGCAAGCAGGACGCTTTGCCGCAATCCCCGGCGAGACCGAATTCATCCCGCTGCCGGGGAAAGCACTACGCATCGCCGACTACCCGTAGCTTTCTGTTACGCAAGGTTCGGGAATTGCTACCGGTTGGCTCATGTTGGGCGCAAGCGGCGCCAGAACTGGCGCCGCCATGCGAGGTCGACACTATGCGGCGAGAGTGCATTAGATGAAAAAGGGTTTCTACAGCGCTAACGTTCGGAAGCCGGCCGGGAGAATCCCGGCTGAGCCGGCGCCGCGAACCGCGCCGCTACCCGAACTCCAGACAAAGGACGTCGCTAAATCCGCACGGCGCGCGTGGCGCGAACTCTACAAGCGTCACGAAAAGCCCAGCTTCTTCGTCGCCGGCGCGGCGCTCGCGGTTATTCTCGTTGCACTGCACGGCTCGCTCGCGCCGGCGCCTTTGCGCATCACTCAGGACGATATCGACCAGGCGGTGGCGCGCACGCTGGAGACGAAGCCGCTGCCATCGCCGGCGATGAAGGCCTACCAGGCGGTGCGCAGCTCGATCGTGCGCGTTCGCGCGATCGGCGACGGCCTGGAGTACGACGAGTACATGCACCGCGCCACCGGCAGCGGCGTGGTGATCATCGATCGCGGCGTGATCCTCACCAGCCTGCACGTGGTGGCGGGCGCGAGCCGCGTGCGCGTGCAGTTCGAGGACGGCCTCGAGTCGGACGCCGCGATCATCAGCACGCAACCGGAGAACGACCTCGCCGTGCTGCAGGCGAAGGAGATCCCGGACGACCTGCAAGCGGCGACGCTGCGCTCGGCAAGACACCTGGTGGAGGGCGAGCATGTCACCGCCATCGGCTTCCCGTTCGGCATCGGCCCCTCGGTGTCGCACGGCGTGATTTCGGGCCTGAAGCGCGAATACCAGTCGCCCGATGGCGAGCGCATTCTCTCGAATCTCATCCAGTTCGATGCCGCCGCGAATCCCGGCAGCTCGGGCGGGCCGCTGGTCAACGCGGCGGGCGAAGTGATCGGCATCATCACCGCGATTCTCAGCACCGCGGAGAAAGCCGGCTTCGCCGGCATCGCCTTCGCGGTGCCGATCGAACTCGCAGCAGGGGCGGCGGGCCTGCCGCCGTTCTGAGATGACCTTCCTGTGGCCGGAAGGCCTTTGGATGCTGCTCCTCGCGCCGGCACTGGTGGCGCTGTACCTCATGATCCTGCTGCAGCGGAAAAAGACCGCGCTCGCCTACTCGAACTTCGCGCTAGTAAAGGCGGCGCTCGGGAAGCACAGCTTCCGCCGCCATGTGCCGCCGCTGCTGCTGCTCGCCGCGTTCGTGGTCATGCTGCTCGCGCTCGCGCGGCCGGCGGCGCTCGTTACGCTGCCGACGCAGCACGAGACGGTGATCCTCGCGATCGACGTCTCGGGCAGCATGCGCGCCGACGACGTCAAGCCGACGCGGCTCGCCGCCGCGCAGACCGCGGCGCGCGCCTTCATCAAGGACACGCCGGGCAGCACGCGCATCGGCGTCGTGGCCTTCGCCGGCAGCGCCGCGCTGGTGCAGCCGCCGACGCGCAACCGCGACGAGGTGCTCAACGCGATCGAGCAGCTCCAGCTGCAGCACGCGACCGCGGTGGGCAGCGGCATCCTCGTCTCGCTGAAGGCGCTTTTCCCCGACCAGGATTTCGAAGTGAAGCCGCAGATGCGCGCGGGCCTGGGCTCGGCGGCCGCCGGCGGTTCGTCGCGACCGCTAGGGGCACCGGCGAAGCCCGAGCCGAAGCCGGTGCCGCCGGGCTCGTACAAGTCGGCGGTGGTGATCCTCCTCACCGACGGCCAGACCACCACCGGTCCCGACCCGGTCGACGCCGCGCGGCTCGCCGCCGAGCGGGGCGTGCGCGTCTTCACCGTCGGCGTCGGCACGCCCGATGGCCAGATCCTCACCGGCGAAGGCTGGTCGATCCGCGTGCGCCTCGACGAGGACGCGCTCAAGGTGATCGCCGACATGACGCGCGCCGAGTACTTCTTCGCCGGCAACGCGCCCGACCTGAAGAAGATCTACGAGGGCCTCAACTCGAAGCTGGTGATGGAGAGGAAGCGCACCGAGATCACCGCGTTCTTCACCGCCGTCGCGGCTTCGCTCACGCTGCTCGCCGCGACGTTTTCGCTGCTGTGGTTTAACCGCATCCTGTAGAATCCGCGCCTTTCTCCGCACCCACGGAGAAATGAGGTAATGGCGCTCATCGTTCAAAAATTCGGCGGCACCTCGGTCGGCTCGGTCGAGCGCATCCGCAACGTCGCGCGGCGCGTGGCCAAGTGGCGCGCCGCGGGCCACGAGCTCGTCGTGGTGCCTTCGGCGATGGCCGGCGAGACCAACCGCCTGATCGCGCTGGCGAAGGAAATCCAGGCGCATCCCGATCCGCGCGAGCTCGATGTGGTCGCCGCCACCGGCGAGCAGGTGGCGATCGGGCTGCTGTCGATGGCGCTCCTCGACCTGGGCGTCAAGGCGCGAAGTTACAGCGGCTGGCAGGTGAAGATCGTCACCAACTCCGCGTACAACAAGGCGCGCATCATGGCGATCGACGATGCGGCCATCCGGCGCGACCTGCGCGACGGTCAGGTGGTCGTGGTGGCCGGCTTCCAGGGTGTGGATGAAGCGGGCAACGTCACCACGCTCGGGCGCGGCGGCTCGGACACTTCCGCGGTCGCGCTCGCCGCGGCGCTGAAGGCGGACGAGTGCCACATCTTCACCGACGTCGACGGCGTCTATACCACCGATCCGCGCATCGTGCCGGAAGCGCGCCGCCTGCGCACCGTCACCTTCGAGGAAATGCTCGAGATGGCCGGCGCCGGCTCCAAGGTGCTGCAAATCCGCTCGGTGGAGTTCGCCGGCAAGTACCGGGTGCCGACGCGCGTGCTCTCGAGCCTCACCGATCCGCTGATCCCGGTCGCCGAGGAAGCGCAGGCCGGCACGCTCATCACTTTCGAGGATGATCCGCACATGGCAATGGAAAAGGCAGTCATTTCCGGCGTCGCCTTCAACCGCGACGAGGCGAAGATCACGGTGCACGACGTGCCCGACCGGCCCGGCATCGCCTACGCCATCCTCGGGCCGATCGCCGACGCCAACATCGACGTCGACGTCATCGTGCAGAACGTCGGCCACGACGGCATGACCGACATGACCTTCACGGTGCATCGCAGCGACTATGCCAAGGCCGTGAAGATCCTCAAGGGCCAGGTGCAGCCGCACATCAAGTGCCGCGACATCACCGGCGACGAGCGCATCGCCAAGGTGTCGATCGTCGGCATGGGCATGCGCTCGCACGCCGGCATCGCCGCGCAGATGTTCCGCACGCTCGCGGAAGAGGGCATCAACATCCAGATGATCTCGACCTCCGAGATCAAGATCACCGTGGTGATCGAGGAGAAGTACACCGAGCTCGCCGTGCGCGTGCTGCACAAGGCCTTCGAGCTCGACCAGGCCTAGCGCTTTACTGCGCGCCTTCCATGCTGTCGGCGCGGCGCACGAATTCCGCGTGCCCCAGCCACCAGCCGTCCAGGTAGCTTTTCTCGGCCGCGGCCACCTGATAGCGGCCGCACTGGTAGGCGTAGACCTCGATGCGCGGCTGGTTGCCGGTGATGCCGTCGCGCTCGCCGAGCTGGGACCAATCGGCGACGCGGCATTCGGTCTCGCTCATGCCGGCGCAGCCGGCGAGTGCGATGCAAGCGAGCAAGGCGTAGCGCATGCGCCAATCTACCATCAGGCCGGCGCGCAGGTGTTCTGCGACTCGATGAACACGCGCTTCACCCGGCGATCGGCCGCCTTGATGCGCTGATCGAGCTCATCCATCACGTCGTGGGCGCGGCTGCGCGGCACGTCGCAGGCGATGTCGAGGCTGATGTTGGCGAGGATGTATTCCGGTCCCACGTGCATGGTGAGCACCTCGTTCACGCGCTCGACCTCGGGGTAGCGCTCGGCGAGCCGCCTGATCTCGGCGACCACCTCGCGGTTCGCGCTTTCGCCGATCAGGAGGCCCTTGGTCTCGGACGCGAGCCACATCGCCGTCGCGCCGAGGATCAGGCCGATGACGATCGAGGCCGCCGCGTCGAACAGCGGGTTGCCGGTGAGCTGGTAGAGCGCGATGCCGGCGAATGCGACCACCAGGCCGGCGATGGCGGCGCTGTCCTCGAAAAGCACCGCGATCACCGTGGGGTCCTTGCCGCGCTTCACCGCCTCGACCACGCCGCGCTTGCCGCGCGTGCGGCTGAACTGACGGTACGCCGCGAGCCAGGGCGCGCCTTCGAGGAGCAGCGCGATCGCGAGCACCCCGTAGTTGATGACCGGATTCTCCATCTCGGCCGGCTGCTGCAAATGCCGCACGCCCTCGTAGAGCGAGAGCACCGCGCCGGTCGCGAACACCAGGAGCGCGACGACGAAGCTCCAGAAATAGACTTCCTTGCCGTAGCCGA
>DASXRW010000266.1:0-3468 GCA_036506355.1 Burkholderiales bacterium | reverse complement strand
GCGGGCGCCCAGTAAGGCGGATCGGCGAGCGCGAAGCCCGAGAAGCCGAGTGCGGTGGCGGCGAAGAGGATCTTTTTCAGCATGGTCGTCTCCAGTTCCTGATGGCGATGTCCATTTCACGCGCCAGCGGGCAGGAAGTGAACCGCGAAAGTGCAAGAGGTGTAACAGCGTGTAATCGGGCCCGGCCCCGAACTATTTCTTGCGCTTGAGCCGCGCGAGCTGTTTCTCGATGAGCGCGCGCGGCTTGCGGTACTGAAGCAGCACGCCCAGACGCCGCTCGAACGGGTCGCGGCGCGTCACGGCCTTGAGATGCCGGCCGTTCACCAGGCGGAAGTGGCGCAGGGCGTCGAGCTTCTCGCCGACGTCCCAGCAGTTCTTCGTGCCGCTCACCCAGAGCGAGGTATCCATGCGCCGCAGGTCGAAGGGCACCGAGTACTCGCGCAGCGTCTTGTGGTCGCGGCGGTTGGTGTACTCATGGAAATAGGACATCGCCAGTTCCCGCAGCGAGCGGTACACGGGGTCGCGCCAGCGCAGGCCGATGCCGTTGGTCTTGGAGATCGCGCCCCAGCGGCCGTTGCGGCGGAAGAGGGCGACGACGTGATCGAAGTCGCGCTCGGCGCGCATGTCGAGGAGCAGCGGCGGCTCGCCATGCACCCACAGCGCCGCCGCGGCGAGCATCGCGCCCTCGATGCAGTGCGCGCGCCGCGTGCGCAGCACCTCGCGCACCGGCCGGCAGCTCTGCCCGTCGAGCTCGAAGTTCTGCTTGAGGCCGTGCAGGTAGGCCTGGATCTTCTGCGGCGTATCGAGGCGGCGCAGCAGCGCGTAGTCCCGGCCTCTCAGGCCGAGATCGGACTCCCGGGCAAAGCGCTTTTCAGCCATCGCCCGAAAAAAATATAACGGCCGGGGCCGCGCGGCAATGCAATTTGCAAGCCCCTGAATCGAAAGGCCGCCGCGGCGGCGTTGTACTATGCCGCAGACCCCTTAGGAGAGATATGGACGCCAACGAGGAAAAGCCCGAGCCCACCGAGCGCACCGAGGCGTTCGTCGACCGGCTCGCCTTCAAGTCGCGTTTCGTGATGGTGTTCGGCGAGATCAACCACGCGGTGGCGCGCGCCACCTGCACGCGCCTGATCGCGCTCGCCGAGGAGTCCGACGCGCCGATCAGCGTGCTGATCTCCTCGCCCGGCGGCCATGTCGAGTCGGGCGACGCGATCCACGACGTAATCCGCTTCGTGCGCTCGAAGGTCACCACGGTCGGCACCGGCTGGGTGGCGAGCGCCGGCACGCACGTGTTCCTCGCCGCGCCGAAGGAGCGCCGCGTCTGCCTGCCGAACACGCGCTTCATGATCCACCAGCCCGGCGGCGGCGCCGGGGGGCCTGCGACCGACATCGCGATCCAGGCGAAGGAGATCCTGCGCACGCGCGAGCGCATCGCGCGCGTCATCGCCAGGCAGACCGGCAAGGAGCTGCAGAAGGTGCTCGCGGACATGGAGCGCGACTTCTGGCTCTCCGCCGAGGAGGCGATCGAGTACGGCCTGGTCTCGAAGATCATCGAGAGCTCGCGCGAGCTCGGCTAGCCTTTGGGTCTTTCGCCAATCCAGTAACGCGGCCCCGGTCCCAGCCTTGCCGCGCGGTCGGCCGGGTTGGCGTACTGGCAGCGCCCGAGCGACAGGCAGCCGCAGCCGATACATTCCGTCAGCCCGGCCTTCAAGCGCTCGAGCTCGGCGATGCGCTCGTCGATGCGCGAAGTCCAGCCACGCGAAAGGCGCGACCAGTCCCGCCCGGTCGGCGCGCGCTGCGCCGGCAGCTTGGCGAGCTCGGTGCCGATCTCCTCGAGCGACAGCCCGATCCTCTGGGCGAAGACGATGAAGGCGATGCGGCGCAGCGCCGCGCGCGGAAAGCGCCGGTGCCCCGCGCCCGAGCGCTCCGACTTGATGAGGCCGCGCTCCTCGTAGAAGCGCAGCGCCGAGGCGGCGACCCCGCTGCGGCGGGAAATCTCCTGAATGCTCAGCAAGTTCTCCATCCCGGCAGCCTAGCCCATCCGGCGCTTGACTTCAAGTTCACTTGAACTTGTAGTCTGCCGGCCATGGACAACATTCGAGCCGCCATCACCGGCGGCACCTCGGGCCTCGGCCTCGCGCTGCTGCGCGAGCTGCGCCGGCGCGGCGCCCGCGTCGCTTTCGTCGCCCGCACCGCCCGTGCGGTCGAAGACGTAGCACGTAAGCACCAGGCGCACGGCATCGTCGGCGACGTCGCGCGCAAGGAGGACATCCATCCCATCGCCCTGCAGATCACCGCGGCGCTAGGCGGGCTGGATGTGCTCGTCAACAACGCCTCCAGCCTCGGGCCGGCGCCGCTCGCGCTGCTCGCCGACACCGACTGCGAGCAGTTCGAGCTGGCGCTCGCGACGAACGTCCTCGGCCCATTCCGCCTGACCAAGGCGCTGCTCGGCGCTCTCAGCGCATCGGTGCGCGAAGGCCGCGGCGCGGTGGTGCTGAACGTGTCGAGCGATGCGGCGATCAACGCTTACGCGCAGTGGGGCGCCTATGGCGCCTCGAAAGCGGCGCTGCGCCACATGAGCAGCATCTGGGGCGAAGAACTCTCCGCCGAGGGCGTGCGCTTCCTGTCGCTCGATCCCGGGGATATGGATACGCCGCTCCACGCGCTCGCCGTGCCCGATGCCGATCCCACGACGCTCAAGCGACCCGAGGCCGCGGCGCGCGAGCTCGCCGATGCGATCGCGGGCGCACTATCGCGATGATCGCCGCGACCCACGCCGTGCAGCGGCCGCCGGATGCGCGTCTGCTGGTGATCGATGCGCACGGCGCGATGGCGCACGTAGCGCGCTCGAGCCTCGTCGATTACCTGCGACCCGGCGATCTGGTCGTCGCGAACGATGCGGCCACTCTGCCCGCGAGCCTGCACGGCATCCACCTCCCGAGCGGCGCGCATGTCGAAGTTCGCCTGGCCGGACGCTCGTCGCTCGGCCGGGAGGATGTGCGGTTCTCCGCGGTGGTGTTCGGCACCGGCGACTGGCACACGCGCACCGAGGATCGTCCGCTGCCGCCGCCGCTCGCGTACGGCGACCGGCTGGCGCTCGGACCGCTCGTCGCGACGGTCGACGCCGTGCTCGGCCATCCGCGGCTCATCGGCGTGCGCTTCGACGGGCCCGCGGACGCGGTGTGGGCCGGCATCGCGCGGCACGGTCGGCCGATCCAGTACGCCTACCTCAGCGGCGCGCTCGCGCTTTGGGACGTATGGACGCCGATCGCCGCCTTGCCGGTCGCCTTCGAGCCGCCGTCGGCAGGGTTCGCCATCGACTGGCGTTTGCTCGTCGCCCTGCGTCGCCGCGGCGTGGGCTTCGCCACCATCACGCTGGCCGCGGGCATCTCATCGACCGGCGATCCGGCGCTCGACGCGCGGTTGCCATTGGATGAGCCGTATCGCGTGCCGGCGTCCACTGCGGCG
>DASXRW010000265.1:0-3352 GCA_036506355.1 Burkholderiales bacterium | reverse complement strand
CGCCGCGCTGATCCTCGCCGGCTGCGCCGGCAGCTCGCTCAAGGACCCCGTCGGGCCCGACAAGGTCGTCTACCACCTGAACTCGGGCCTCGAGCAGGCAAGCGACGGCCTGCGCAACATCCGCAACCACCTCGAGGTCAACCCGAAGGCGCAGATCGTGGTCGTCGCGCATGCGCTGGGCGTCGACTACCTGATGAAGGGCGCGAAGGACCGCAACGGCAACCCCTACGATGCGGCCGTCGAGCAGCTCGCGCTCCAGGGCGTGCGCTTCGACGTCTGCGAGATCACGCTGCGCAACCGCAGGCTCTCGCGCGATCAGTTCATCCCGGATGCGGTCTTCGTGCCTTCGGGTGTCGCCGAGATTACGCGCCTGCAGCAGCGCGAGGGCTACGCCTACCTGCGGCCCTGAACCGGGGTCAGACCCTCAGCCACGCGCGCGCCACGAGGCCGACCATCCGCAGCGCGTCCTGACTGCCGCCTGCGGCTCCTTTTTCGAAATCGCCCTCGAGGCGCGCCATCCGGTTGGTCACGTGCGCCAGACAAACCACCGGTCTCTGTCTCGCTTCGGCGAATGCGTACAGGGCCGCGGCCTCCATCTCGACGGCCATGATGCCCAGATCGCGGCAACGGGCGACGGCCGAGTCGGTCTCCCGAAAGGGAGCGTCCGTGGTCCACGTTGCGCCGCGGTACACAGGCACTGGCGCTTGAGCGAACGCGCCGTCGAGAGCTGAAAGCAGGCGTTCGCCGATGCTGCTGAACTCTGCGGCAGGAAGATAGTGATAGCTCGTTCCCTCGTCCCGCAGCGCCTTCTCGATGAGAACGAAATACGGCGGCTCCTGTGTGCCGGCAACCTGTCCGGCCGAAGTCACGCTGATCAGCAGTTCGCATCCGCAGGCAAACAGCTCTTCCGCAAGCAGGACGGCGAATGCCGCGCCCACCGCGCAGCCGACGATGCCGAACTGAATCCCTTCCTGCAGAAAGGTCCACAAATCGGTGTGATAGCACGGCCAGTGCGGGTGGCGTTCTGCGCGCTGCGTGCCGGCGAGCCAGCGCACGATGTCGCCGTCCGGGTCGAGGACGCAAATGCGCGGCACCGATGCCGGCGCCAGTGACTTCTGCCGTCGCGCCTCGCGCAGCAGGTTCTCGGCGGTGAAGACCGACGGTTCCCCATAGTGCTTGTTGGACAGAATCGGCGGGATGGGCTTCATCGGCCGTCGTTCTTGTGATTCGTTGCGCCGACGGTAATCCATTCGCCGATCAGCCAGTTGTCGGCGCGGTGCACGACGTTTACGTTGGCGCGCATCGCCCAGGGGATCACCTGGCGGTGCAGCGGTACGTGGTACACGTTGGCGTTGTGCACGGCGAGCGCCTGGTGGATGGTTTGGCGGCGCTTCTCCGGATTCATTTCCTGCGCCGCGGCGTCGATCAGCGCGTCGAGCTTGGCGTCGGCGTAGCGCCCGTAGTTGTAGCTGCCCTGGCCGGTCGCCTTGTCGTAGGAGCGCAGCACCGGCGAGAGCATGGTCTGCGCGTCGGTGACCGCGCCGCCCCAGCCGAGGAGATAGAAGCTCGTGTCGTATTTCTCGAGGCGCGGGAAGTACGTGGCGCGGGGCTGCGTGGTGAGTTTCACCTGAATGCCCACCCGCGCGAGCATCGCCGCCACCGCCGCGCAGAGCTCCTCGTCCTTGATGTAGCGGTTGTTCGGGCAATGCAGGCCCACTTCGAAGCCGTTCGGGTAGCCGGCTTCGGCGAGCAGCCGCCTGGCGCGCGCCGGGTCGTAGGGCAGTCGCTTCTCGATCTGCGGCGTGGAGGGGAGGAGCGAGGGCGTGATGCCGCCGGTGGGCGCGGCAAGCCCGCGCATGGTCTTCGCGCGCAGCGCGTCGATGTCGATCGCGTGGTACACGGCCTGGCGCACGCGCTTGTCCTTGAAGGGGTTGCGTCCCTTCACGTTCGAATAGAGCAACTCGTCGCGGTACTGGTCGAAGCCGAGGAAGATGATGCGGTTCTCGGTGCCTTCGACCACCTTGAGCCCCGGCTGTGCCTTGAGGCGCCCGATGTCCTGCGGCGGCGGATCGAGGACGAAATCGACTTGCCCCGAAAAGAGCGCCGCGGTGCGCGTGGCGTCGGACTTGATCGGCCGGTAGATGATCTCCGTGACGTTGCCCTCGTATTTGCCCCACCAGTGCGGATTCCGGCGCAGCACCGTCTTCACGTCCGGCTCGCGCACGACGAGCAGCCACGGCCCGGCGCCCATCGCGTGGCGCGCCGCGTAGCTGTCCTGGCCGCTCTTGTAGTCGAGGGGGGTCTCGACCTTGTGCTTCACCGACCACGCCTTGCTCATGATGAAGATCGTGGTGGCGTGCTCGAGCAGGATCGGGTTCGGGTTCTGCTGCACAAGCTCGACGGTGTGCTCATCGATCTTGCGCGGTCTTCCGAGCAGGTTGGCGTACTGCCGCAGCTGCGAAAACTCGTGCTGCGCGCGCTCGATGGAGAAGACCACGTCGTCGGCGGTGAACGGCGTGCCGTCGCTGAACTTCACGCCCTGGCGCAGTGAGAAGCGCCAGTTCGTGTCGTTCACTTGTGTCCACGAGACCGCCAGGCCCGGCACGATGCCGAGCTGCTTGTCGCGCGTCACGAGCGTGCCGTACACCTGCTGAGAGAAGAGGTTGGTGACGCCCTCGTTCTGCGAGTGCGGATCGCTCGTCTGCGGATCGCCCTGCGAGGTCCACGTGAACGTCCGGGCGTGCGCACCGAATGCAACCATCGCGGCCGCCGCAACGCCCGCGAGCAGACGCCGCATTAGAACTTCACCTTCGCGATCCCCGCCTCGGCGCATTGGGCGTCGTGCGCGCCGCCGCCCGCGGCTCCCGGCGTGCCCGAGACGCCGACGGCGCCGATCACCGCGTTGCCCGAGCGGATCGGCACGCCGCCCGCCGCGCCGCTTATGTTGGGCAGGAGCTGCGGGCCCATGATCCGCTGCTCAGCGGCGCGCTTGCCGTAGTCGCCGGAGGTCATCTTGTAGGTGAGCGCGGTGTAGGCCTTGCGGAAGGCGTGCACCTCGCTGTGCGGCGAGGCGCCGTCGTCGCGCACCCGGATCTTCTCGCGCCCGGCGTGATCGACCACCGAGACGGTCACCTTCTGGCCGTCCTGGCGGCACTGCGCCAGCGCGGCGGATGCGATCTGCAGCGCGGCGTCGGTCGAGACCGTCGCCTCGTTGACTACGTTCTGCGCCGCCACCGGCGCCGAGAATGCAAACGCAATCAGGGCAAGGCAGGCTCTCATCGTGCTCCCCTTCCGTTAGGTGGAATCAGTCGAGCTTGGCGCCGCTTTCCTTCACGAGCTTCGCCCATTTCGC
>DASXRW010000264.1:0-1701 GCA_036506355.1 Burkholderiales bacterium | reverse complement strand
AGCGCGCCCACGAAATCGCGCGGCGGCGGCGCCGTTGCAGTCTCAAGCTCGGAAAGGGAAACCCGCCGCTTGGCCGCGGCAATCTCTGCACGCTTCACCTCGAGGATGCGCTCGAGGATGGTCACTTCTTCGTCTGCTTGCTGAAGGCGATGAACTCTTCCATCTTGTGCTTCGCCGCCCCGCTCTTGATGGCCTGGCTCGCACGCTCGATGCCGGCTTTCAGGCTCGGGGTGAGTCCGGCGACGTAGATCGCCGCCCCGGCGTTCATGGCGACGATGTTGTGCGCGGGTCCGGGCTGATTGTCGAGCACCGCCTGGATCATCGCCTTCGACTCTTCCACCGTGTTCACCGTGATGGCCCGCCGATCGTAGAGCTCGAGGCCGAACTGCGACGGATGGATGTTGTACTCGTTGATCTCGCCTTTCACGAGCTCACCGATCATGGTCTCGCCGGAGACGGAAATCTCGTCGAGGCCGTCGATGCCGTAGACCACCATGACGTGCTTCGAGCCGAGCCGCTGCAGCACCCGCACCTGGATACCGACCAGATCGGGGTGGAACACGCCCATCACCTGCTGCTTGGCCCCCGCCGGGTTGGTGAGCGGTCCGAGGATGTTGAAGATCGTGCGCACGCCGAGGTCCTTGCGCACCGGCGCGGCGTACTTCATGGCGGCGTGATGCGCCGGCGCGAACATGAAGCCGATGCCGATTTGCTCCAACGCCTGGCCGGTTTGCGCCGGCGTGAGGTTGATCTGCGCCCCCAGCGCTTCGAGCACCTCGGCGCTGCCCGAAGCGGACGAGACCGAGCGCCCCATGTGCTTCGCCACCTTCGCGCCGGCCGCCGCCGCCACGAAGGCGGCGCAGGTCGAGACGTTGAAGGTATGCGCGGCGTCGCCGCCGGTGCCGCAGGTATCGACGAGATGGCGGTCGTCCGACACCTCGACCGGCGTCGCGAGCTCGCGCATCACCTGGGCGGCGGCAGCGATCTCGCCGATGGTCTCCTTCTTGACGCGCAGCCCGGTGATGAAGCCCGCGATCTGCGCCGGGGAGAGCTCGCCGCGCATGATCAGCCGCATGATGTGCAGCATCTCGTCGTGGAATACCTCGCGGTGCTCGACCGTGCGCTGGATGGCCTCGGCGATGGTGATCTGTTTCATGGCTCATTTCCCCTATGGGCTCCGTCGATGAAATTCTGCAGCATTCTGTGGCCGTGCTCGGTGAGCAGCGCCTCGGGGTGAAACTGCACGCCTTCCACCGCCAGGCGCTGGTGACGCAGCCCCATGATCTCGCCGTCTTCGGACTCCGCGGTGATTTTCAGGCACTCAGGCAGCGTGGCGCGCTCGACGGCGAGCGAGTGATAGCGCGTCGCCACGAAGTGGTTCCCGATCCCTGAAAAGAGCCCGGCCGCGTCGTGCCGGATGCGCGAGGTCTTGCCGTGCATCACGCGCTGCGCGCGCACCACTCTTCCGCCGAAGGCCTGCCCGATCGCCTGGTGGCCGAGGCAGACGCCGAGGATCGGGATGCGGCCGGCGAGCCGCTGAATCAGGTCGAGCGAGATTCCGGCATGCTCGGGCGCGCTTGGGCCGGGCGAGACCACGATCGCGCGCGGCGCGAGCGCCTCGGCCTCGGCCACGCTGATCTCGTCGTTGCGAAACACCTTGACCTCCTCGCCGAGCTCGGCGAGGTACTGCACCAGGTTGAA
>DASXRW010000263.1:0-18363 GCA_036506355.1 Burkholderiales bacterium | reverse complement strand
TCCGGACGAGAAAACCTTGTCGAGCTCGTAGGGCTTGGTGACCTCCAGCTGGTCGTAGCGGCAATCCTCGGGCCGCTTGTCGGGCCGCCAGCGCAGAAAAACCGCCGCGTGCCGGAAGCGATCGCCCTGCAGGTGGTCGTATTTCACCTCGCACACGCGCTCGATGCGCAGCGGCTCCCACGACAGATCCTTGCCGGCGCTCCAGCGGCTCTGGCCGCCGGGCATCCGGGTCAAATGAGGACTCGACTCGCCGGCGGCGCCGGCCCACTCGCGCCAGGGATGTTCGCGCATGGCGTCTTTCCGAAGCGGCGCTAGCTCGGTCACCAATTGCTTGCGCATCGCAGTGGTAAAGGAAGAGGTGACGCCGACGTGCTGCAGCACGCCCCCGTCGTCGTAGAGCCCGAGGAGGAGCGAGCCAACCGCGTCCTTGCCGCTCTTGTGCCAGCGCAAGCCCGCGACCACGCAATCGGCGGTGCGTGCATGCTTCACCTTGATCATCGCGCGCTTGCCCGGCTGGTAGATGAGGCCGGCAGGCTTCGCGATGACGCCGTCGAGCCCCGCGCCTTCAAAGTGCTCGAGCCAGTCGAGAGCCTGCTCGCGCTCCCGCGTCATCGGCGTCAGGTACACGGGGCGCTGCACTGTGCGCAGCAGCCGCTCAAGCTCGGCGCGGCGCGCGCTTTGGGGTTCTCCCATCAGATTCTCATTGTTGGCGGCGAGCACGTCGAACGCGACGAAAGAAGAGGGCGTTTCCTTGGCGAGCTTCGCTACGCGCGATTCCGCCGGGTGCAGGCGCAGCTGCAGCGCGTCGAAGTCGAGGCCGCGCGCCGTGGCGATGACGATCTCGCCGTCGAGCACGCTGCCTTTGGGCAGCCGCTCGAGCAGCGCGTCGTGGAGCTCGGGGAAGTAGCGGTCGAGCGGCCGCGAGTCGCGGCTCTGGATGAAGAGCTGGCTCCCGCCATGGAACACCAGCGCGCGGAAGCCGTCCCACTTGGGTTCGAACAGGTAGTCACCTCCGAATGGGAGCGCATCGGCGAGCTTCGCCAGCATCGGCTCGACCGGCGGCTCGATGGCATATAACTGGCTCGGCTTCCGGGTAGCCATGGTCTCCACTATAGGACGGCTGCTGCGCGAAGCGCTCTGGGCCCCGGCGGCGATCGTCGTGCTCAGCGTTGTCGTGGCGCGACTACCCCAGGCGGACGCTCTCTGGAGCCTGCTGCATTTTCTCGGCGGCGCCGCGCTCGCCTTCTGTTGTTTCCGGCTGGCGAGAATTCCTGGGGCGCTGCGCTATGTCCTCGCGTTCGCGGTGGCCTGCACGGCAGCGCTCGGCTGGGAGCTCGGAGAATTCGCCATCGACCAGGTCGCGGGGACCGCGCTGCAGGAAGGCCGCGTCGACACCATGAGCGATCTGATGTTCGCCGTGTGCGGCGCCGCCCTGTTTCTTAGCTTCGCCGCAATTCGGGGTCAGGACCGGAATTAATTGTGGTCCTGGCCCCGAATTATTTGGTGGAGAGCACGAGGCGCGCGATGAGGCCGCGCGGCGAGCGCGGCGCGAGCTCCAGGCTGCCGCCGTGCGCCAGAGCGGTGCGCTCGACGATCGCGAGGCCGAGGCCGGCGCCGCCGGCGCCCGAGCGCGAGTCGTCGAGGCGCGTGAAGGGGCGCTTCAGGCGCTCCACCTCATTGGCGGGAATGCCGGGCCCCTGGTCGCGCACTTCGATCGCCACCGACGGATTGCGCGCCAGCACCTCGATCTCCACCGGCTCGCCGGCATAGCGCAGCGCGTTGTCGACGAGATTCGCCACCGCGCGGCGCACCGCCATGCGGGCGAAGCGGAACGGTTCGACCTGGTGCGAGAGCAGGCGCACGTCCTTGCCGATGCGCGCGTAATGCTCGGTCAGCTCGGCGAGCACCTCGGCGAGGTCGTGCTCCTCTTTCTGCTCGTCGGTGCCGCGCGCAAAGTCGAGGAACTGGCCGATGATGGCGTCGATCTCGTCGATGTCGGAGATCATGGCGTCGGTGGCGCTGGAATCCGCGCCGCTCATCTCGAGCGCGAGCCGCAGGCGCGAAAGCGGCGTGCGCAGGTCGTGCGAGATCCCGGCGAGCACCATCGCGCGCTCACGCTCCATGCTGTGCAGGTTGCTCGCCATGCGGTTGAACGCCGCCGCGACGGTGCGCAGCTCCCTCGCGCCCTCTTCGGGCAGCGGCTCGTGCGGTTGCCCGCGCCCGAGGCGCAGCGCCGCGCGGCGCATCGCCGCGAGCGGCCGCGCGATATTGGAGGCGATGAACCAGGCGCCGGCGAGCGCCAGAACGAGCAGCGCCGCAAGCCAGCCCAGCCACTGCAGGCCGAAGGCGGGCTCGAAGCGCTCGCGCGGCAGCATCACCCAGAACTCGTCCTCGTCGATGTAGAAGCTCACCCAGAAGCCCTCCTCGCCGTCGTGCGAGTAGGCGAAGCGCGTGTCCTCGCCGAGGGTGAGGCGCACCTTCTCGGCGACGCGCTCGAGCAGCGGATCGTCGGGCAGCGGCTCGGTCTGCTCGCTCGCCGTGACCGGAAAGACGCGCAGCCCCTCGGTCTCGTTCAGCTCGATCAGGAGCTGGCGGCGCAGCACCGGGTCGGCGTTGACCAGCGCCGCGCGCGTCAGGTTGACGGTGCTGACGGTCTGCTGGGCGAGCTCCCGGGACCGGGGCTCGCGCTCGTAGACGCGGTAGATCTGGAACGACGCCAGCACCGCGGTGACGATGAGCAGCGCGATGAGCAGAAATGCACGAGCGAAGAGGGTCACTTGGGTTGCGAGTCGTCGGGGACGAAGACGTAGCCGAAGCCCCAGACGGTCTGGATGTGCTTCGGATGCGACGGATCGTCCTCGACGATCTTGCGCAGCCGCGAGATCTGCACGTCGATCGAGCGGTCGAACACCTCGTACTCGCGGCCGCGCGCGAGCTCCATCAGCTTGTCGCGCGAGAGCGGCTGGCGCGGGTGCTGGACCAGCACCTTGAGCACGGAATATTCCCCCGTCGTGAGCGACACGCTCTTCCCGTCCTTGGTGAGCGCGCGCGTCGCGAGATTGAACTCGAAGCGCCCGAAGCGGTGCAGCTCGCCGCCCGCGGCCGGCGCGCCCGGCGGTCCCGCGGGCGCCTTACGCCGCAGCACGGCGTTGATGCGCGCGAGCAGCTCGCGCGGGTTGAAGGGCTTCGGCAGGTAGTCGTCCGCGCCCATCTCGAGCCCGACGATGCGGTCGACGTCGTCGCCCTTCGCCGTGAGCATGATGATCGCGGGCGAGGTCTGCTGGCTGCGCAGCCGCCGGCAGACGGCGAGGCCGTCCTCGCCGGGCAGCATCAGATCGAGCACCACGAGGTCGTAGCGCTCGCGGCCGAGCTGCTTGTCCATGCCCTTCGCGTCGGGCACGGCCTTCACGTCGTAGCCTTCGCCGCTGAGATACTTCACCAGCAGATCGCGCAGGCGCTGGTCGTCGTCGACTACGAGGATGCGGGTCTTGAGTTCAGCCATGTGCAAGGCGCGGGCAATAGATTGTTACAAAAATTGGATGAGCCGACACCCTTGCGCCGCCGCATCCCGGTAACATCGCCCCACTCATGAAAGCCTGGGTCCTGCTTATCGCGCTCACGCTGGCTACCGGGCCGGCGCTCGCCCAGCGCGAACAGAAGGGACCTCCCGGGAAGAACCAGGGCATGAGCAAGGACGAGCGCCAGCGCATGCGCGAGGACATGCGCGACGTCTACCGCGACAGGAACCGCCAGGAGCGGCCGCAGCAGCAGCGCCAGATGTCTCCGCAGGAGCGCGAGAAGCTGCGCCGCGACATCCAGGAAGCTAACAAGGACCTACGGCGTTAGGAAGTCGGGGTCAGGGCCGTAATTATCGGCCGCTAAGTAATTACGGTCCTGACCCCGAATCCGAAGCGCTAGCCTGGTTTCTGGGATCGTTGGCGGCGGGACCGGAACTATAAAACCGCAGCGTGTTCTTACCCGCCTGTTTGGCGGCGTACATCGCGGTATCGGCGTGCTTCATCAGGGCGCTCGCATCCACCGCATCGTCGGGCAGCACGCTGATGCCGATGCTCGCGGTCACCCGCAGCTCGGCGCCGGCGAGCGAAAGCGGCCGCATGATCTCCAAGAGGAGCTTGCGCGACACCGTCTCCACCGGTGTCAGGTCCTGGATGTCCTCGAGCAAGACGAGGAATTCGTCGCCGCCCAGGCGCGCGATGAGGTCGCTCGAGCGCAGGTGCTTGCGCAGCCGCGCGGCGACCTCGATGAGCAGCGCGTCGCCGGCGTCGTGGCCGTGCACGTCGTTGATTTGCTTGAAGCCGTCGAGATCGAGGAACACCAGCGCGAGCTTCGTGTTCCTGCGCCGCGCGCGCTGCACCGCCTGCTCGAGCGAGGGCCCGAGGCTGGTGCGGTTGGCAAGCCCGGTCAGCGGATCGCTGTAGGCGAGCGACGAGATGCGCTCGCGCGCGAGCGCGATCTCGGTGATGTCGCGGCCGATGCCGCGGTAGCCGACGAAGCGGCCGTCGGCCGCATAGCGCGGCTCGCCGCTCACCGAGAAGTAGCGCACCGCGCCGTCGGGCACGCGCCGCGCGAACTCGAAGTCGCGCACCGGCAGCCGGCCATCAACGGTCGCGCGCAATTGCGTCCAGCCCGCCTCGTCCGGGCTCACCGCGGGAATTTCCCACGAGGTCTTGCCGAGCACTGCGCCGCGGCCCATGTAGGAATCGGGGTAGTTCGGCCCGTGCACGAGCTGCGTGAAGCGGTGCGCCTCGTCGGTTTCCCAGAAGAAATCCGAGGACATCTGCGTCAGGCTGCGGAAGCGCCCTTCGCTCTCGCGCAGCGACTCCTCGGCGCGCTTTCGCTGCAGGAACTGTCCGATCTGGCTGCCGATCACGCGCGAGGCTTCGAGCAGGCGCTGGTCGGGCTCGCGCAGCTTCGGGCTGGAGAAGCTGAGCACGCCGATCGCGCGTCCTTCCGACACGGCGGCAAAAGCGAAGCCGCCTCGAATGCCGGTGCCTTCGGCCAGCGACTTTTCCCGCACGCGCGCATCGCTGCGGGTATCGGCGCTCCACATCGGCTCGCCGGTCTCGAGCACCTTGCCGACCAGGCCCTCGCCCGGCGCATAGCTCAGCGCGCGCGAGCGCTCGACGAATTCGCGGAAGCTCGGCTCCGGGATGCACCACGCGTCCTGGAAGCGCAGCGCCTGCGCCTGCTCGTCGAGCTGAAAGTAGCGGCCGCAAGCCCAGTGCTCGGCCTCGCACACCGCACGGATCACTTCGATCAGGCCGCTCGCGCTGAACTCGGCAGCGGCAAGCACGCCCGCCACCCGGTGCTCCAGGCGTAGCAAGAGCTCCGCGCGCTTCTGCGCCGTGACGTCGCGCCCGACGCCGCGATACCCGGCAAACTCGCCGTCGGCGCCGAGGATCGGCTCGCCGCTCACGCTCATAAAGCGCACGGTGCCGTCGGCCCGCTCGCGCCACATCAGCGCGTCGTGGAACGGCTGGCGCGCCTCGAGCAGCGCGCGGTGCGCGGGCCAGCCGCCTTCGACCTCGAGCCCGCTCTCCCAACGCTGCGCGCCGATGAGCCGCGCGCGCAGGGAGTCATCGCCGCCGGTGACCTGGCGGCCCTCGAGCCGCGTGAAGCGAAATTCGGCGTCCTGCTCCCAGTACCAGTCGGAGGAGAGCGCGGTCAGGCTGCGAAAGCGCGCCTCGCTCTCGCGCACCGCCTGCTCGGCGGCGGTGCGCTCGAGGTACTGGCCGATCATCGCGGCGATGACGTGCAGCGCCTGGTGCAGCCGCTTGTGCGGCGCGCGCATGCGCCGGCTGGTGACGTCGAGCACCGCGGTGGCCCGGCCGGCGGTCCAGATCGGAAACACCACCGCGGCGACGAGGCCGGTGCGCTCGACAAGGCTCGTGCGCACCGCGCGCGGATCGCCGCGCGAATCGGCGACCCATATCGGCTCGCCGCTCTGCCAGACTTCGCCGACCAGTCCCGCGCCTCTCGCAAACGTCAACTCGCCCGAGCCTTCGATGAAGCGCCTCGCGCCTTCGACCGCCGGGTTGAACCATTGCGCGTAACGGCGCAGGACGCCCGCGCGCTCGTCGAGCTTCCAGATCTCGGCGCAGTCCCAGCTTTCGGTCTCGCACAGCGCCTGCAGCGCGCGGCCGAGGGCTTCCTGCGGCGGCGCGTGCTCGGAGAGTCGCCGGGTGATGCGGTGCTCGAGCCGCAGCAGCCGCTCGACGCGCTTTTGCGCGGTGACGTCGCGGCCGACGCCGCGATAGCCGGTGAAGCTGCCGTTCGCGTCGAACACCGGCTCGCCGGAGGCGAGCACGTAGCGGCGGCCGCCGTCCTCGAGCTCGCGCCACATCAGCACGTCGCGGAAAGGCGCGCGCGCCTCGAGCAAAGCGCGATGCTCGTCCCAGCCGCCCTCGATCTCGATGCCGGTTTCCCAGCGCTGCTTGCCGATGATCGCTTCGGCGAGCCCCTGCTCTACCGGATCGCCGCTACGGACCTGGAGGCGCGTGAAGCGCAGCTCCGCGTCCTGCTCCCAGTACCAGTCGGACGACAGACTGGGAACGACGGCGCGCGGCGCGCTTTTGATTGACTTGCGCCTGGAGCGCTTCTTGACCATCGCCTCCCTCTTTCCCCGGGCGCCACTGTACTGCGGCGCGAATCGGCGCGTCCAGACCGCGCGGTCAGAAAAGGTGTGCGATCGAGTTGGAGTAGTACCGAAGGAGCTCCAGCTCCGACGAACGGGCTTGATACAGTCCATCGCGGTCCTCGACCAGCTTGCGCAGGCGCAGCATGCGCAGGCCTACCGTGAGCGCGTAATCGAAGTCGCCCCGCGGCACGTAGATGTGGGCGCCGCGCGCTTCGAGCGCCGCCACGAGCGGCGCCACCTCGGCCTTGAGCTCGAGCTCGGAGAGCGCGCGTTCGGGATGGCGCACGAACACGGTCGCCATCACCGCGACCGGCACCACCGGCACGACGCGCCCGACCGCCTGCATCAGCTCTGCGCCGAGCTCTACCATCGCTTGCCGTCGCTCCGCGCCGCCCAGGCGCTGGAAGTCGACATTGCGACGGCGGCAGTACTCGCGCATCGAGACCGGCGAGCCGAAATTGACGCAGGCATAGCCGAAGCGGCGCCACTCGCCCTTCAGCACCAAGAGCAGGTTCTGCAGGACGAAGCGCCAGGTGCCGCGCAGCGTCCGGAACCGTTTCCTGGGTACCTCCGCCGAAAGCAGCAGCGTGCGGTCCTCTAGCACGCGGTCGTAATTGACGCCGAGCGGCACGAACACGAGGTCGCGCTCGCCGTCGGCGCGAAAGCCGCGCATCATGTAATCGAGCACGCCGAGCCGCGGCTCGCGCATGCGGCCGTCGCGCGAGAGTCCGCCTTCGGGGAACACCGCCTGCGGCACGCCGGCCTCGGTCGCCATCACGATGTAGCGCTCGAGCACGCGGCGATAGAGCTCGTCGCCCGAATTGCGCCGCACGAAGTAGGCGCCCATCGCGCGGATCAGCGCCGAGAGCGGCCAGATGCGCGCCCATTCGCCCACGGCATAGGAGAGCGCCGCCTGGTCCGCCGCCATGAAGCCGGCGAGCACGTAGTCCATGTTCGAGCGGTGGTTCATGACCAGCACCACGGTGGCATCGGGATCGATGCGCGCGATGCCCTCGGCATCGATGTAGCCGAGCCGCACGCGGTAGAGCGTGCGCGCGATGGCGCGCCCGAGCCAGTAGCCGATGCGGAAATAGAGATAGGCGTTGAACGCCGGCACGATCTCGCGCGCGTAGCGCTCGACCTTTTTGAGCACCGCGGGAAGCGGCACCCGGTTGTTCCGGGCATATTGCTCGGCGGCCTGCTGCACTTTCGGGTCGGTGGCGAGGCGCTGCACCAGCGCCTGGCGCCGCGTGCGCTGGAACGGGCGGATGCCGATGCGTAGCCGACTCGAGATGTCGTCGATCACCTGGTTCGCCGGATGCGTCACCATCCAGCGCAGCGCCGGCATCAGCAGATGCTCGTACGCCGCCCAGGCGGCGAGCAGCGCCACCGCGATGGCGAGCCAGAGCGGCACCGTGATCACGCGCTGCGCTCCCGGTGGAACAGGTACAGGCCGCTCGCGATGACGATCGCCGCGCCGCTCCACACCGCCGCGGGCGGCACGTCGCCGAACACGAGATAGCCGAAAAGCGCCATGTAGATCACCTGCTGGTAGAGAAACGGCGCGATCACCGTCGCCGAAGCGTAGCGGTGCGCGAGCGCGAGCAGATAGTGGCCGGCGGCACCGAACACGCCGAGCAGGCACGCCACCGTCCACTCCATCCAGGTGTCGGGCCATTCCCAGCCGGCGATCGCGAAGGGCGTGAGCAGCACCGCCGCGCCGACCGCAGGCAGGTACTGGATGGTCTCCGGCGTCTCATACGCCGCGAGGCGCCGCGTCATGAGCATGAAGATCGCGTAGAGCACCGCGTTCACCACCGAGGCGATCATCGCCGGATGAAACTCGGCCGACCAGGGGTGCACGATGACCAGCACTCCGGCGAAGCCGGCGCAGATCGCCGCCCAGCGCCCGGCGTCGAGCTTCTCGCCGAAGAAGGTCGCGCTGATGAGCGCGATGATGATCGGCACCGTGAAGAAGATCGAGGAGGTCACCGTGAGCTGCAGGTATTGCAGCGCCCAGAAATTGATGCCGGTCATCGCCACGAACATGAGCGCGCGCAGCGCATGCCAGCGCAGATACCTGGACCTCACTAGCGAGGCGCCGCGGATCGGGAACAGCACGGCGCCGGCAATGATGGCGTGCATCACGAAGCGCAGCCACACCACCATGATCACCGGCATGCTGCCCACCAGCCACTTCGCGCTGCCGTCGAGCAGCGAGAAGAGCACGTAGGTGAAGGAGACGAGCCCGATGCCGACGAGGCGGTTGCGGGCGCTGTCGGCGTGGAGCAACTTAGCGCTTGCCGTCGAGGCCGGCGAGATAGGCCTCGAGCGGAAAGTCGCTGCCGTCGGCGTTCTGCAGGCGAGTGCCGGCCTCCTTGAGCTGCGCGAGCAGCTTGAGGATCAGCGAGCAGCCGAGCCAGACGGCGTGAAACGAATCGACCCCGCGCACGTCGAGCGCCTGGTCCTGCAGCGGCGCGACCTCGACCCGGCACACCCAGCTGCCGTCTTCCTGGCGCTGCGGCGCGCCGATGCTCGCGCGGATATCGATCCGGCGGTCCTCGCCCGACAGCGCGATCACTTCGAGCGTCACCACGGGATGGACGAGCCGTCGTAGCTGAAGAACCGGCCGGAGTCCTCGGCCTTCAGCCCCGCGATCACCTTGCGCAGTCCCGCCACCGAGGTCTCGGGCGCGAGCGGCGCGCCGGTGCCGCCCATGTCGGTGCGCACCCAGCCCGGGCTCAGCGCCACGCAGATGACGCCCTTTCCCGCGAGCGTCGCGGCGAGGCCTTTCACCAGCATGTTGAGCGCGGCCTTGCTCGTCGCATAAGGCAGGGTCATGCCGCTCGATTCGGTGATCGAGCCGAGGCGGCTCGACATCATCGCGATCAGCTTGCGCTCGCTCGCGACGACGTTGTCGACGAGGGCCTCGGCGAGCGCGGCGGCGCCGAGCAGGTTGACGCGCATCACTTCGTCCCAGGAGGCGTAGTCGAAGCTGCCGAAAGCCATGCCGCGCTTGCCGGTCACGCCGGCGCTGCAGAAGAGCACGTCGAGCGCCTCGTCTTTCAGCTGTCTTGCGAGCGTCTCGATGTGCTCGAGACGGGTGACGTCGACGATGTGCGCCTGCGCGCCGAGCTTTTCCAGCCGCTTGCGCGCGGCCGCATCGCGCACCGTCCCGATCACGCGCCAGCCGGCTTCCGCGTACTGGCGCGCCAGCTCGAGCCCCAGGCCGCGCCCCGCGCCGCTGATGAGGATCGTGCTCACTCGAGCACCAGCGCGACGGCGAAGCCGTCGTAGCCTTTGCTGCCCACCGTCTGCACGGCCGTTGCCGCGACGCGCCTTTCAGCGGCCATGAGCTGGTTCAGCCGGCGCACGCCTTGAACTGCTGCGTCGCGCGAGTGCGCATCGATCACGGCGCCTGAGCGCACCACGTTGTCGACCACGATCAGGCTGCCGGGCCGCGAGAGCTTCAGCGCCCAGGCGAAGTACTCGGCATTGTTCTGCTTGTCGGCGTCGATGAACGTGAGGTCGAAGGGTCCATCCTTGATGAGCGGCAGCGTGGCCAGCGCCTGGCCCACCCGGATTTCAACAACTGATGAAAGGCTGGCGCGCGCGATGTTGGCCCGGGCGACTGCGGCATGCTTGTCCAGCGCTTCCAGCGTGATGAGCCGCCCGCCGGCGGCGAGCCCGCGCGCGAGCCAGATGGTGCTGTAGCCGCCGAGCGTGCCGATCTCGAGGATGCGCCGCGCGTTCTGCAGGCGCGCGAGCACCCAGAGGAGCTTGCCGTGCGCCGGGGAGACGCTGATCTGCGGCAGGCCGGCCGCATCGCTTGCTTCGAGCGCCGCCTCGAGCGCGGCGTCGGGCTGCACGAGCGTGTCGGTGATGTAGCTATCGACCTTGTGCCAGAGACGGCTCGACATTCAGCCCGGCGCGGGAACGGTGCGGAAGGTCGCTTCGAAGATCGTGCGCTCCTCGTCGTCCGTCAAAGCGCTGCCGAGCGCCTTGGCGCGCGCGTAATGCGTCGCGTGCAGCGAGCGCTCCTCGTTTGCCGCCGCCGCGTTCGCGAGCACCGCGTGCGCGAAGGCGACTTGCCACGCGGGACTCTCGTGCTCCGTCACGTAGGCAAAGGCCTCGCGCGCGTACTGGAGCGCCCGCTTGCCGTCGCCGACCAGGGCGTGGGCCTGTCCAAGGAGGATCGCGGCGCGCGCCCGGTGCAGCTCGGTGCCGACCTTTGCCCAGTGCAGCGCGGCCGCGTGCGCGCAGTTCAGCATCTCCTCGTCCTCGGCCGGCGAGCGCGTGGTCTGCTCCGCAAGCCGCCACGCGCGGTTATTGCACTCGACCGCGAACCATTTATTCCACTTCTCGATGTCTTCGGGTGCGGGCGCCTCGCTCATAGGAACCTTCGGGCCGTAATTTACAGCGCCGCGATCACCGCCGCAGTGACATCGCGGGTGCGGGCATTGCCGCCGAGATCGGGCGTGAAGATCTTCTTTGCCGTTGTCGCTTCCACGGCACGAATGATCCGCGCTGCCGCGGCGGCCTCGCCCAAATGCTCGAGCATCAGCGCCGCGCTCCAGAAGGTCGCGATCGGATTGGCGACGCCTTTGCCGGTGATGTCGAAAGCCGAGCCGTGGATCGGCTCGAACATCGACGGGAAGCGGCGCTCGGGGTTGAGGTTCGCGGTGGGTGCGATGCCGAGCGAGCCCGAGAGCGCGGCAGCGAGATCGGACAGTATGTCGGCGTGCAGGTTCGACGCCACCACCGTATCGATGGCGGCGGGATTCAGCACCATGCGCGTGGTCATGGCGTCGACCAGCACGCGATCGGTTTTGACGTCTGGGAAATCGCGAGCGACCTGGTAGAACAGCTCGTCCCACAGCACCATGCCATGGCGCTGCGCGTTCGACTTCGTCACCAGCGTCAGATGCTTTCGCGGCCGCTTGCGCGCGAGCTGGAAGGCGAAGCGGTGGATGCGCTCGACGCCGCTGCGCGTGAAGGTCGACACCTCCACCGCGACCTCGTTGTCGAGCCCGGTGTGCACCCGCCCACCGGCGCCCGAGTATTCGCCCTCGGTGTTCTCGCGCACGATGACCCAGTCGATGGCCTTGCCGCCGCTGAGTGGGCTGGTGACGCCGGGAAGCACGCGCGCGGGCCGCACGTTGGCGTACTGGTCGAAGCCCTGGCAGATCGGCAGCCGCAAGCCCCAGAGCGAAACGTGGTCGGGCACATCGGGCGCGCCGACGGCGCCGAAGAAGATGGCATCGAACGCCTTCAGGCGCTCGAGTCCGCCCTCGGGGATGTAGCGCCCGGTCTGCTGGTAGCGCTGCGAGCTCCAGTCGAAATGCTCGAACTCGAGCCGGAAGCGGTCCGCAGTTTTGTTTAGAACCTCGATGCCGGCCGGGATCACCTCGTTGCCGATCCCGTCGCCCGGAATCGCGGCGATCCGGTAGCTCTTCACGCAGGCACTTTAGACTGCGCGCGCACCGCTTCCGCCACAGCGGCGCCGACATCGGAAGTGCTGCTCTTGCCTTTCATGTCCGGCGTGTGGGGGCCGTCGATGATCACCTGCTCGATCGCGCGCAGGATGTCCGCCGCCGCCTCGCGATGGCCGAGATGCTCGAGCATCAGCGCGCCCGACCAGATGGTGGCGAGCGGGTTGGCGATTTTTCTCCCGGCGATGTCGGGCGCGGAGCCGTGCACCGGCTCGAAGATCGAAGGCGCGGTGCGCTCGGGGTTGATGTTGCCCGAGGCCGCGATGCCGATGGTGCCGGCCGTCGCCGGGCCGAGGTCGGACAGGATGTCGCCGAAGAGGTTCGAGGCGACGATCACGTCGAAGCGCTCGGGATTCAGCACCATCTGGATGGTCAGGCCATCGACGTGGTACTGGTCGGTGCGCACGTCGGGGTAGTTCTTCGCCATCGCCGCGAAGCGCTCGTCCCAGTAGGGCATGGTGATCGAGATGCCGTTGGATTTCGTCGCCGAGGTCAGGTGTTTCTTCCGCGTGCGCGCGAGCTCGAACGCGTACTTCATGATGCGGTCGGTGCCCTTGCGCGAGAACGTGGCGAGCTGCGTCACGACTTCCCGCTCGGTGCCTTCGTACATGCGGCCGCCGACGTTGCCGTATTCGCCTTCGGTGTTCTCGCGGATCACGAAGTAATCGATGTCGCCGGGCTTGCGGCCGGCGAGCGGGCAGGGCATGCCCTGGAACAGGCGCACCGGGCGCAGATTCACATACAGATCGAACCAGCGGCGGAAGTTGATCAGCAGTCCCCAGACCGCGATGTGGTCCGGCACGAGCGCCGGATTGCCGACCGCGCCAAAGTACACGGCGTCGAACTTGCGCAGGATGTCGGCCGCATCGTCCGGGCACATCTTGCCGTGGGTTTTGTACCAGTCGCAGCTCCACGGGAATTCTTTCCATACGAATTTCAGGCCGTGGCGCGCGCCCACCGCCTCGAGAACGCGAACGCCTTCGGGAATCACTTCGCGCCCGATGCCGTCGCCCGGGATGACTGCTATGCGATGTTCTTTCATGGCGGCCAGTATATAGAATCGGCCATGAAATTCGCCGCATTCGAAACGTCGAGCGAGTGGTGCTCGGTTGCGATTTCCGTGCGCGGCGAGATCGCGGCGCTCGAGCGGCGCGCCGGCCACCGGCACTCGGAGCTGGCACTGCCGATGTTCGAGCAACTTCTGGGCGACTTCGGGCTCACGGCGGCCCAGCTGGACGCAATCGCCTTCGGTGCCGGGCCGGGTTCGTTCACCGGTCTGCGGATTGCTTGCGGCCTTGCGCAGGGGCTGGCGCTCGCGCGCGGGCTGCCGGTGATCGGCATTTCTTCGCTCGAAGCGATCGCGCAGGAATCCGGCGAGTCGCGCGTCGTCGCCTGCATCGATGCGCGGATGCGTGAAGTGTATTATGCGGCGCTCGAGCATCAGGGCACGCGCTGGCGCGAGGTGATTCCAGCGCAATGCATCGCGCCCGAAGCCGCGCCGCAACCGCCCGGCGATGGCTGGATCGGATGCGGCAACGGCTTCGCCGTCTATGGCAATCTAGGGCTGAAGAAGGTGCTGCCGGAAGTGCATCCCACAGCGATCGCCGTTGCGCAGCTCGCCGCGCCGCGGCTCGAGGCGGGCGAGGGTGTGGATGCGGCGCTTGCTGCACCGAGTTACGTGAGAGATAAAGTGGCATTCACTAAAGAAGAGCTGGCGAGGCGATGAGCGCGGTACTCAAGGACATCCCCGATCTGCAGCCGATGCGCGAGGACGACCTCGCCGAGGTGATGGCGATCGAGAAAGCGATCTACACGCACCCGTGGACGCACGGCAACTTCGCCGACTCGCTGCGCGCGGGCTACGAATGCCGCACCTGGCGGCTGAACGGCGAGCTCGTCGGCTATTTCGTGCTGATGGCCGCGGCCGGCGAAGCGCATCTGCTCAACCTGTCCATCGCCGAGCCGCACCAGCGGCGCGGGCACGGCGCGGCGCTCTTGCGCGAGGCGGCCGGCCTCGCGCGATCGCTCGGCGCGAAGAACCTGTTTCTCGAGGTGCGGCCGAGCAACCGCCCGGCGCAGGGCCTCTACACGCGCTTTGGCTTCCGCAAGGTCGCGGTGCGCCGCGGCTACTACCCGGCGCACTCCGGACGCGAGGACGCGCTCGTCCTGACGCTCGCGCTGTGAGCCGCAGGCACGACGTGCTCGCCGAGATGGGCCTCGCGCCGGTCTGGCGTTTGCGCAATCGTCCAGTGCCGGCGGCGCCGGCCGCCGAGCGGGGATGGATAGAGCTGAAACAAGCGGTGCCCGCCTGCACCGCGTGCGGCCTGCACAAAGGACGAAAGCAGACGGTATTTGGCGTGGGCGACGAGAACGCCGACTGGATGCTGATCGGCGAAGCACCGGGAGCGGAGGAGGACCGGCTGGGCGAGCCGTTCGTCGGCCAGGCGGGGAAGCTGCTGGACAACATGCTCGCCGCGATCGGTCTCAAGCGCGGCGAGAACGTCTACATCGCCAATGTGCTCAAGTGCCGGCCGCCGGGCAACCGCAATCCCGAGCCCGGGGAAGTCGAGAAATGCACGCCGTTCCTCAAGCAGCAGATCGCGCTCATCCGGCCGAAGCTGATCATCGCCATGGGACGCTTCGCGGCGCAGACGCTGCTCGCGAGCGACGCCACCATCGCCAGCATGCGCGGGCGCGTCTTCCGCTATGAAGGCGTACCGCTGATCGTCACCTATCACCCGGCCTATCTGCTGCGCAACCTGCCCGACAAGGCGAAGGCCTGGGCCGATCTCGTCTTCGCGAAGAAGACGATGGCTTCGCTCTAGGTTTCCTTGCTGCGCGGAGGTCGCGGATCCTCGGCCCGCGCAAAGGCGAGCAGGCGGTCGATCTCGTCGGGATGCACGCGGCGGTTGTGTGAGAACCAGAGCTGTACGACGCCCATGGTGCCGGCGACGAACAGGCCGAAGAACACGATCACGAGGTAGATCGAGTGGCCGACGTTCAGGAGCAGCGAGTACAGGACGATCATGATCAGGATCGAGGTGTTCTCGTTGAAGTTCTGCACCGCGATCGAGCGGCCGGCGCCGACCAGGTGGTGCCCGCGATGCTGCAGCAGGGCGTTCATCGGCACGACGAAGAACCCCGCCATCGCGCCGATGAGGATCATCAGGCCCACGGCCAGCCACACCTGGTCGACGAAGATCATCGCGATGACGACAAGGCCCATGGCGATGCCCAGTGGAATCACGCGCACCGAGCGCTCGAGCGAGATCCAGGCGGAGGCGAGCACCGCGCCGATCGCGATGCCCACCGCGGTCACGCCCTGCAGGATGGCAGCCTTCGACAGATCGAAATTGAGCGCCGAGCGCGCCCATTCGATGACGATGAACTGCAGCGTCGCGCCCGCGCCCCAGAAGAGCGTGGTGACCGCGAGCGATATCTGCCCGAGCCGGTCGCGCCACAGATACCGCACGCAGCGCCCGAAGTCGCGCAGCGTCTCAAACGGATCGGCGGGCAGGTGCTTGAGCGTCACGCCGGTGCGCGGCACCTCGAGGTTGAAGAGCGCCGCGATCGCGTAGACCACCACGATGAGCGCGATCGCCGCTTCGGCCGGGGTGTCGATTCCCGTGTCGATGAACGGAAAGTCGAGGTGCAGCAGCACGCCGGAGACGTTGCCGTGCAGCAGCACGCCGCCGAGCATGGTGCCGAGGATGATCGAGGCCACCGTGAGACCCTCGATCCAGCCGTTCGCCACCACGAGCTGCTTGTGCGGCAGGTACTCGGTGAGGATGCCGTATTTCGCCGGCGAGTAAGCCGCGGCGCCGAGCCCGACCACCGCGTAGGCGGCGAGCGGATCGAGGCCCCAGAGCATCAGCACGCAGCCGACGATCTTCACGCTGTTGGCGAGGAACATCACCTGGCCCTTGGGCAGGCGATCGGCGAACGCGCCGACGTACGGCGCGAGCACGACGTAAGAAGCGACGAAGAAGAATTTCAGGTAAGGCGTGAGCCAGGAGGGCGCGTCGGCCTGCATCAGCAGCGCGATGGCAGCGACGAGCAGCGCGTTGTCGGCGAGCGACGAGAAGAACTGCGCCGCCATGATGATGTAGAAGCCTTTGTTCACGTGCCTTTCATAGCGCGCTCGACCTCATCCTTGGAACGCGGGCGTTTATAGCACAATAGGCAAAATGCCACGCCCGATCCGCGCCGCCATTTCGGCGGGCGCTCTCGCACACAACCTGCGCGTCGCGCAAGACCATGCCGGTGGCGCGAAGATCTGGGCGGTGATCAAGGCGAACGCGTACGGCCACGGGCTCGAGCGCGCGGCGCGCGCCTTCGAAGCCGCCGACGGCTTCGCGGTGCTCGACTTCCAGGAGGCGGCGCGCCTGCGCCTCGCGGGCAGCACGAAGCCGATCCTCATGCTCGAGGGCGTGTTCAAGGCGCCCGACGTGCCGCTGCTCCATAAATATGCGCTGACACCGGTGATCCACAATCCCGCCCAGGTCGAGATGCTGCGCGCGGGCGACCTGCCGGGCGCGATCGACGTCTACGTCAAGGTCAATAGCGGCATGAACCGGCTCGGCTTCACGCCGGAGAATTTCGGCGCGAACTACCGGGCGCTGCGCGAGCACCCGCGTGTGAAGACGCTGACCCTGATGACGCATTTCGCCGACGCTGATGGTGCTACGGGCGTGAAAGCGCAGCTCGAATGGTTCTCGGAAATGACAAAATCTTTCGCCGGTCCGCGCTCGCTCGCGAACTCGGCGGCGCTCTTGCGCTTCCCGGAGACCCACGCCGACTGGGTGCGTCCCGGCATCATGCTCTACGGCTGCTCGCCTTTTGCCGAACGTCCTGCGGACGCGCTTGGGCTGAAGCCCGCGATGACGCTCAGCTCCGAGCTCATTGCGATGCAGCATCTGCGTCCCGGCGAGCGCGTCGGCTACGGCTTCAGCTACGAGGCTTCGGGCGAGCTCACCATCGGCATCGTCGCCTGCGGCTACGCCGACGGCTATCCGCGCCACGCGCCGGCCGGCACGCCGGTGCTGGTCAACGGCAAGCGCACCCGCATCGTTGGGCGGGTATCGATGGACATGATCACGGTCGACATCAGCGGCATCCCCGAAGCGGGTATCGGCACTCCCGTGACGCTGTGGGGCGAGGGTCTTTCGGCGGACGAAGTCGCCGCCGCGGCCGGGACGCTCAGCTACGAGCTCCTCTGTGCGCTCGCGCCGCGTGTTCCGGTGGCGGAAGTTCCTTAATGGCGAAGGCCAAGACCGCCTATGTCTGCGCCGAGTGCGGCGCCTCGGCGCTGCAGTGGTTCGGCAGCTGCCCGTCGTGCGGCTCGGCCGGCACGCTGACCGAGACCGCCGTGGAAAAGCAGACCGTGCACCGCTACGCCGCCGAGGCGACGAAAGCGGTGACGCTGGAAGCGGTCGACGCGAAGGAGCTCGAGCGCATCCCGAGCGGGCAAGGCGAGCTCGACCGGGCGCTCGGCGGCGGGCTGGTGGCGGGGCAGGTGGCGCTGCTCGGCGGCGATCCCGGCATCGGCAAGTCGACTTTGCTCCTGCAGGCGCTGCACGCCGTTTCCGGCAGCCTGGCGGCGCTCTACGTCAGCGGCGAGGAGTCCGCGGAGCAGATCGCGCTCCGCGCGCGGCGCCTTGCCTTGCAATCGGGGGCGTTGCGCCTGCTCGCGGAAACGCAGCTCGAGCGCATCCTCGCGACGCTGGAGTCGGCGAAGCCGCGCGTCGCGGTCATCGACTCGATCCAGACGCTGTGGTCCGACACCCTGCAGTCGGCGCCCGGCTCGGTCGCGCAGGTGCGCGAATGCGCGGCGCAGCTCACGCGTCACGCGAAGCGCACCGGCACGGCTTTGCTCCTTATCGGTCACGTGACGAAAGAAGGCGCGATCGCCGGCCCGCGCGTGCTCGAGCACATCGTCGACACGGTGCTCTACTTCGAGGGCGACCCGCATTCCTCGTTCCGGCTGGTGCGCGCGGTGAAGAACCGCTACGGCGCGGTGAACGAGCTCGGCGTCTTCGCGATGACCGAGAAGGGCCTGCGCGGCGTGAGCAATCCGTCGGCGCTCTTCCTGTCCACTCATGAAAAACCAGTTGCCGGTTCCTGCGTGCTGGTGACCATCGAAGGCACGCGGCCGCTGCTGGTGGAGATCCAGGCGCTGGTCGACGCGGCGCATGCGCCCAATCCGCGCCGTCT
>DASXRW010000262.1:0-10000 GCA_036506355.1 Burkholderiales bacterium | reverse complement strand
ACACCCACCGGACCGAGTTCTGCATCGACAAGCTCTACTCGCCCGACAGTGCCACCGGACGCCTCGGGCTGCTCGAGATGCGCGCCTTCGAGATGCCGCCGCACGCGCGCATGTCGCTCACGCAGCAGCTCCTTATGCGAGCGCTGCTCGCGCGCTTCTGGCAGAAGCCCTACGTGCCCGCCAGGCTCAAGCGCTGGGGCACCGAGCTGCACGACCGCTTCATGCTGCCCTGGTTCGTCTGGCAGGACTTCGAGGACGTGATCGCCGAGCTCGGCGAAGCGGGCTATCCGCTCCAGGCGCAATGGTTCAGGCCGCATTTCGAGTTCCGCTTCCCGCTCTACGGCGAGTTCTCGGCGCGCGGCGTTCGGGTGGAGCTGCGCTCGGCGCTCGAGCCCTGGCACGTGATGGGCGAGGAAGGCGCGCCCGGCGGTACCGTGCGCTACGTCGACTCGTCGGTGGAGCGCCTGCAGGTGAAGGCGACCGGGCTGCTCGGCGACCGGCACGTCATCGCCTGCAACGGCCGCGCCGTTCCGCTCGCCCCGACCGGAAATGTCGGCGAGTACGTCGCCGGCGTGCGCTACCGCGCCTGGCAACCGCCTTCCGCGCTGCACCCCACCATCGGCGTGCATGCTCCGCTGGTGTTCGATCTCGTCGATACCTGGATGGAGCGCTCGCTCGGCGGCTGCCAGTACCACGTGGCGCACCCCGGCGGGCTCAATCCCGTGACGTTCCCGGTGAACGCCTACGAGGCGGAGGGCCGGCGCCTCGCGCGCTTTGTGCGCATGGGTCACACGCCGCGCCGCGTACCGGTCGACACGCCAGAGCGCAATCCGAATTTTCCCTTCACGCTGGACCTGCGCAGAGCCTAGTCGGCGGGCGTGCTAATCTCGCGCGCGATGTCCCGCGAGTTGCTCGCCGAATATCCGCAGGCCACCGACCGCTTCGATGAGCTCTTCGAAGCGCCGCACACGCCGCGCGCGCACTGGCGTCCGCTGATCGAGCAGCTCGCGGCCTGGCCCGCCGAGCGCACGCGCGAGCGGCTGCACTCGGTGCACGACCAGGTACGCGAGAACGGCGTCACCTACAACGTCTACGCCGACCCGCAGGGCGCCGACCGGCCCTGGGAGCTGGATCTGCTGCCGATGATCCTGCCCGAGGAGGAATGGGGCCGCATCGAGGCCGGGATCGTGCAGCGCGCGACGCTGCTCAACCAGGTGCTGCTCGACGTCTACGGCGAGCAGCGCCTGCTCAACGAAGGCCTGCTGCCGCCGGCGCTGGTGTTCGGTCATGCGGGCTACCTGCGTCCGTGCCGCGGCGCCAAGCACGCCGGCGACGTGATGCTGCACTTCTATGCCGCCGACCTCGCGCGCTCGCCCGACGGCCACTGGTGGGTGATCGGCGATCGCACGCAGGCGCCCTCGGGCGCGGGCTACGCGCTCGAGAACCGCATCATCATCTCGCGCGCCTTCCCGCAGCTGTTTCGCGACCTCAAGGTGCAGCACCTCGCGCACTTCTTCGCCACGGTGCGCGACAGCCTGGCGCACTGGGCGCCGCCGGACCATGGATCTCCCTTCACGGTGTTGCTCACGCCCGGGCCGCACAACGAGACCTACTTCGAGCATGCCTACCTCGCGCGCTACCTCGGCCTCGCGCTGGTCGAGGGCAACGACCTCACGGTGCGCGACGGCTGCGTGTGGCTGAAGACGCTTTCGGGACTGCAGCGGGTGCACGCGATCCTGCGCCGGCTGGATGACGACTACTGCGATCCGCTCGAGCTGCGCAGCGATTCGGCGCTCGGCATTCCGGGATTGGTGGACGCCGCGCGCCGCGGCAACGTGCTGGTGGCGAACGCGCTCGGCTCGAACCTCCTCGAGTCGAGCACGCTGCTCGGCTATCTGCCCAATCTCGCCCAGAAGCTGCTCGGCGAGCCGCTTAAGACGCCCTCGGTCGCCACCTGGTGGTGCGGCGAGCCGGCGGCGTTGAACGAAGTCATCGCCAACGTGCACCGCCTGGTGATCAAGGGCGCGTTTCCGCAGCAGCGCGTCGAGCCGATGTTCGGCGAAGATCTGGACGAACGCGGCAAGAAGCGGGTCATCGGCATGCTGCGCGCGCGCCCCAACGACTACGTCGCGCAGGAGCTCGTGCACCTGTCGCAGGCGCCGGTGTGGGACCGGGCGCATCCGCGCCTGCTGCCGCGCTCCATCGGCCTGCGCGTCTTCGCCTGCGCCACGCCGAATGGCTATGTCGTGATGCCCGGCGGCCTCACCCGGGTGGCGAGCGCGGCCGATGCGCGCGTCATCTCGATGCAGCGCGGCGGCTCGAGCAAGGACAGCTGGGTGCTCGCCTCCGGCCCGGTCAGCAGCTTCAGCCTGCTGCGCCGCTCGATCCAGGAGCAGGACCTGGTGCGCGCCGGCACCAATCTCTCGAGCCGCGGGGTGGAGAACCTGTTCTGGTTCGGCCGCTACTGCGAGCGCAGCGAAGCTTCGGCGCGGCTGCTGCGCGTCGCGCTCGGCCGCTTCGGCGACAACGTCCCCGGCGACGACGACGAGCGCGCGCGCCCGGTGATGCTCGAGCTCCTGCGCCGCGCCGGCATGCTGCCCGGCGGCGGCGCGGCGCCGGGCGACAAGGAGCTTTCGGCCGCGCTGCGCGCGGCGATCACCGATGATGCGCAGCCCGGGCTCGCCGCCAACCTGCGCCAGCTGATGCGCGTCGCCTCGAACCTGCGCGAGCGGCTGTCGCTCGACAACTGGCGCGCGCTCAACCGCCTGACGCAGGCGGTGACGCAACGGCGCGGGCGCAAGACCGCGTTCTCCGATCTGCTCACCGAGCTCGATCTCGCGATTGCCGGCTTCACCGCGCTCTCGGGCTACGCGCTCGACGGCATGACGCGCGATCCCGGCTGGCGCTTCCTCTCCGTCGGCCGCCGCCTCGAGCGGCTGCAGTGGCTTTGCACCACGCTCAAGCTGACCGTCACCGGCCCGGCGGAGATGGACCTGACCTGGCTGCTGCGGCTCGCCGACTCGATCATCACCTACCGGGCGCGCTACATGGCGCGGCCGGAATGGCTGCCGGTGCTCGACCTCCTGATCCGCGACGAGGCCAACCCGCGCTCAATCGCCTTCCAGGTGCAGGGCCTGCGCGACTACGCGCAGCGGCTCGCCGATCTGTTCGGCGACTTCGGCGACGAGCGCTTCCACGGCGCGCTGAAGGGGCTGCTGCAGCTCGATCCCGGCAACGACTTCCAGCCGGGGAACGAGCGCCTGCTCGCGCGGATCGACGAATGGCAGGCCGCGGCTTACCGGCACGGCGAGCAGCTCGGGCTGCGCTTCTTCAGCCACGTGGGCGAAGCGAGCAGCCAGACCTTTGCCACGTAATTCGGCCAGTTGATGCGGCTCTCGGTCACGCACGAAACGCGCTACCGCTATTCCAGCCCGGTCGTGCTCTCGCAGCAGCTCCTGCATCTCACGCCGCGTGTGCTGCCCTGGCAGGGCTGCCACGCCCATCAGATCGACGTCGAGCCGACGGCAAGCGAGATGACCCAGCGCGAGGACTATTACGGCAATCGCACGGCGAGCCTCGTCATCGCCGTGCCGCACGGCGAGTTGGTGGTGCGCGCCGCTTCGGCGGTGAGCGTCGAGCCGCGCGCGCAGGTCGCGCTCGCGGCGCCGAAGAGCTCCTGGGAAGCGGTGCGTGCGCGCTTGAGCGCGCTCGACGCGCCGCCGCTCGCCGAGCCGGCGGAATTTCTATTCGACTCTCCCCACGTCGAGCGCTCGCGCGAGCTCGCCGACTATGCGGTCAAGAGCTTCACGGCACGGCGCGCGATCCTCGAATCGGCCACCGACCTCGCGCGGCGCATCCATCGCGACTTCAAGTTCGACCGCACCGCCACCAGCGTCTCCACGCCGCTGAAGCAGGTCCTCAGGCAAAGGAGCGGCGTGTGCCAGGACTTCGCGCACCTGATGATCGGCTGCCTGCGCTCGATCGGCCTCGCCGCGCGCTACGTGAGCGGCTATATCCTCACCGCGCCGCCGCCCGGCCGGTCGCGCCTGGTGGGCGCCGATGCGTCGCATGCCTGGGCCTCGATCTACTGCGGCGAACGCGCGGGCTGGGCGGACATCGACCCGACGAATAACTGCATCGTCGACGATGCCCACGTCACGCTCGGCTGGGGGCGCGACTTCGCCGACGTGACGCCGATGCGCGGCGTGATCCTCGGCGGCGGCACGCAGCAGCTCGCGGTTCGCGTCACCGTCACGCCCGGGCTCGAGGCGACGATAGAATCGAAGTAGATGGCTGACCGCAAGTTCGGCTTCGAGACGCTGTGCCTGCACGCGGGGCAAATCCCGGACGCCGCGACCGGCGCGCGCGCGGCGCCGATCTACCAGACGACATCCTTCGTGTTCGACTCCGCCGAGCACGCCGCCAGCCTCTTCAACCTGCAGACCTTCGGCAACGTCTACTCGCGCATCTCGAACCCGACCGTCGCGGTGTTCGAGGAGCGCATGGCCGCGCTCGAAGGCGGCCGCTCGGCGCTCGCCGCCGCCACCGGGCAGGCGGCAGAAGTCACCGCGATCCTGACCCTGTGCAGCTCGGGCGATCACATCGTCTCGGCGTCCACGCTCTATGGCGGGACGCATACGCTGCTCAATGTGAACCTGAAGAAGCTCGGCATCGAGACGACCTTCGTCTCGCCCGATGAGCCCGAGAATTTCCGCAGGGCCATCCGGCCGAATACCAAGCTGCTGTACGCAGAGACGCTCGGCAACCCGCTCATCAACATCGTCGACATCGAGGCGCTGGCGAAAATCGCGCGCGAGGCCGAGATCCCGCTGGTGCTCGACAACACGGTGCCGTCGCCCTATCTCTGCCGGCCGATGCAATGGGGCGCCGACATCGTGGTGCATTCGGCCACCAAATACATCGGCGGGCACGGCACGACGATGGGCGGCGTCATCGTCGAGTCGGGCAAGTTCAACTGGGGCAACGGCAAGTTTCCCGAGTTCACCTCGCCCTCGCCCGGTTACCACGGCGTGATCTTCCACGAGACCTTCGGCGACTTCGGCTACACCATGAAGGCGCGCATGGAAATCATGCGCACCTTCGGCCCGGCGCTCTCGCCGATGAACGCCTGGCTGCTGCTGCAGGGGCTCGAGTCGCTGCACGTGCGCATGGAACGCCACTGCGAGAACGCGCTCGGCGTGGCGAAATTCCTGCGCGAGCACCCGCGCGTCGCCTGGGTCAATTACCCGGGGTTGCCTGACAACAAATATCACGCGCTGGCGAAGAAATACCTGTCCAAGGGAGCCTCCGGCCTGCTCAACTTCGGCGTGAAAGGGGGAGCCAAGGCCGGTGAGCGCTTCATCGAGGCGGCGCAGTTCATGAGCCACCTCGCGAACATCGGCGATGCGAAAACGCTGGTGATCCATCCCGCTTCGACTACGCACCGGCAGATGGAGGAGGCCGATCTCCTCAAGGCCGGCGTCACGCCCGACATGGTGCGCATGTCGGTGGGCATCGAGACGCTCGACGACATCCTCTGGGACATCGACCAGGCATTGCAGCAATCCGCCAAGGCATGATCAGCTACCAGATCATCGAACACGGCAAGCCGCTCCAGAAAGTGCTCGCGAGCACGCCCGAGCCCAAAGGCAGCGAGGTGCTCGTGCGTGTCACGCGCGCCGGCGTCTGCCACTCCGATCTCCATATCTGGGAGGGCTACTTCGATCTCGGCGGCGGCAAGCGCTTCTACGTGAAGGAGCGCGGCTGCGTGCCGCCCTTCACGCTCGGCCACGAGCCGCTCGGCGTGGTCGCGGCGCTCGGCCCCCGCGCTCGCGGGGTGAAGATCGGCCAGAAGCGTCTCGTCTACCCGTGGATCGGCTGCGGCAAGTGCGCCGTGTGCAAGGCGGGGCAGGAGAATTACTGCGTCTCGGGCACGCGTTTCCTCGGCGTCAACCGTCCGGGCGCGTATGCCACGCATGTACTGGTGCCGGACCCTAAATACCTGATCGACATCGGCGGCATCGACGACGCCTTTGCCGCGACGCTCGCCTGCTCGGCGCTTACCGCGTATAGCGCGGCCAGCAAGCTGCCGCCGATGGGCGCGAAGGACGAGGTCGCGGTGCTCGGCTGCGGCGGGCTCGGCCTGATCGGCATCTCGGTGCTGCGCGAGAAGGGCGTGAAGCGCATCGTCGCCTGCGACGTCGACGACGCGAAGCTCGCCGCCGCCGCGAAGCTCGGCGCCAAGCGGACCGTCAACACGCGCGCAGCCGACGCCGCGCAAAAGCTGCAGGGCATCGCCGGGGCGCTCGATTTCGTCGGCGCAGCGGCCACGGCCGCGCTCGGCATCGGCGCGCTGCGCAAAGGCGGGCGCTATGTCATCTGCGGCCTCTATGGCGGCGAGCTGGTGCATCCGCTGCCGCCGATCGCGCAGCGCGCGATCGGCATCATCGGCTCCTACGTCGGCAACCTGCAGGAGCTGCGCGAAGTCGTGGCGCTGGCGAAGCGGCGCAAGCTCAAGCCCCTGCCGGTCGAGACGCGCCCGGCGGCCGAAGCCAATGCCGCGCTCGAGGATCTAAAGGCCGGCCGCGTTGTCGGACGCGTAGTGCTCGACTTCGAGGCCGTCGAAGGATGAGCGCGCCGGATCGCACGACGAAAATCACGCGCGCCTTGCGCGAGGTCGACGCGCGCAGCACGGCGAAGTTCGTCTGGCCGGCGCCGCCTTACTACGAGTACCAGGGAGCACCGCAGCCCGAAGGCGAGCCGTGCCTGCTCACGTTCACCGACGGCGGCAAGGCCACGGGCCTCCTGCAGAACTTCCTCCCCGAGCACGAGATCCTGAAATTTCACCCCGAGAACGGCAAAAGCGCCGTGACCATCGCGTTCTCGGGCCTGCTCACGCTGCAGCTGCTCGATGCCGTGCGGCTCGAAGTGCATACGCTGCCCGACGGCGCCGGGATGCACGCGCCCTCTGACCGCCAGCCATTCTCGGTCACGCTCGCCGACGGCAGCCTGTTCGACGGCGAGACGGTGGGGCACGTGCAGGCGCTCTGCGGCCTGTTCCTGTTCGTGGCGCAGACCGGCGGCGGGGGCGTGGTGCGCTGGTTCGTGCCGGCGCAGGCGGCCCGCGAGATCCGCTTCGGCAAGCCGATCGGCGAGCTCCTGATCGAGGAGCAGGCGGCCTCGCCGCAATCCATCACGCAGGCGCTCGAGAAGCAGAAGCTGATGCGCTCGCGCAAGCTCGGCGAATACCTGACCGCGAACGAGATCGTGTCGCAGGAGCAGCTCGCCGCCGCGCTCAAGGCGCAGCAGGCGCAGCCGGTGCAGAAGCTCGGCGAAACGCTGGTCGAGCTCGGCTTCCTGACGAAGCCCGAGCTCGATGAAGCGCTCGCCATCGGGGCGCGCGACCGCTCGGTGCCGCTCGGCCAGATCCTTGCCGACATGGGTGTGGTCGACATCGAGGTGGTGCACAACGTGATGGCGAAGAAGCTCGGCATCCCGGTGGTCAACCTGCGCAAGATGCGCCCGAGCCCCGAGGCGCTCAAGCGCATCCCCGCCGCGATCGCCAACCGCTACCAGGTGCTGCCGCTCGCCGAGGCCGACAACGGCCTGGTGGTCGCGGTCGACGATCCCACCAACATGGAGCGCATGGACGAAGTGCGCTTCGTCGCCGGCAGCAAGCTGATCGCGGTGGTGGCGACGCCGCTGGAAATCCGCCAGGCGCTCGAGCTCGCCTACGGCCAGCCCGCCGAGCCCGAACCCTCGGCACGGCGCGCGCAGGAGGACATCGACATCGGGCAGCTGACGCTGCGCCTGACGAGCGAGGGCGGCGTCGACGAGGCGAGCGAGCAGCAGGCGCCGGCGACCGACAGCACGCTGGTGAAGCTCGTGAACAAGATGATCGTCGACGCCGTCGACCAGAAGGCCTCCGACATCCACATCGAGGTCAACCCGGCCGGCAAGAACGTGCGCGTGCGCTTCCGCAAGGACGGGGTGCTGGTCAACTATTTCGAGATCCCGGCGCGCTTTCGCAGCGCCCTCATTTCCCGACTGAAGATCATGAGCCAGCTCGACATCGCCGAGCGGCGCAAGCCCCAGGACGGCAAGATCAACTTCAAGCGCTTCGGTCCGCTCGACGTGGAGCTGCGCATCGCGAGCATCCCGACGGCCAACGGCCTCGAGGACGTGGTGATGCGCGTGCTCGCCGCGGCGACGCCCAAGCCGATCGAGGAGCTCGGCTTCGACGCCGAGTCGCTCGCGGCCATCAAGCAGATGATGTCGCGGCCGCACGGCCTGTTCCTGGTGTGCGGCCCGACCGGTTCGGGCAAGACGACGACGCTGCACTCGCTGCTCGGCTTCCTCAACACGCCCGACATCAAGATCTGGACCGCCGAAGATCCGATCGAGATTTCGCAGGCGGGGCTGCGCCAGGTGCAGATGAACGCCAAGATCGGCTGGACCTTCGCCGCCGCGATGAGGAGCTTCATGCGCGCCGATCCGGACGTCATCATGGTGGGCGAGATGCGCGACGCCGAGACCACCAAGATCGGCATCGAGGCGTCGCTCACCGGCCATCTGGTGCTCTCCACCCTGCACACCAACAGCGCCGCCGAGAGCGTGGTGCGCCTGCTCGACCTCGGCATGGATCCGTTCAACTTCGCCGACGCGCTGCTCGGGGTGCTGGCGCAGCGCCTCGTGCGCAAGCTCTGCACGCAGTGCCGGGTGAAGCACGAGCCGAGCGTGCGCGAGATGGAGGCGATCGCCGACGAGTACTGCGAAGGCACGGCCGTCGAGGCCGACAAGTTGCTGCGCAAATGGCGCCAGGACAAGATCACCATGCACCAGGCGAAGGGCTGCAAGGACTGCGACCGCACCGGCTACAAAGGGCGGCTCGCGGTGTACGAGCTGATGACGGCCGACGCGGCGGTGAAGCGCCTGATCCAGACGCGCTCGCCGATCGCCGACATCGCGGCCGCCGCGCTCGCGAACGGCATGCGCACGCTGAAGCAGGACGGCATCGACAAGGTCATCAAGGGCCACACCGACATGCACCAGGTTCGCGCCGTATGACGCCGTTCAACTGGAACAATCCCTACGCCTGGCCGAGGAAGCCGCTGCTCGCGGCGAACGCGGTCGCGACCTCGCAGCCGCTCGCCGCGCAAGCCGGGCTGCAGATGCTCGCCGAGGGCGGCAGCGCCGTCGATGCTGCGCTCGCTGCCGCCATTACGCTCACGCTGGTCGAACCCGTATCCAACGGCATCGGCTCCGACGCCTACGCCATCGTCTGGGACGGCAGCCAGCTCCATGGGCTGAACGCTTCCGGACGCTCTCCCGCCGCCTGGACGCCCGATTACTTCCGCGGGCAGAAGGCGATGCCGGTGCGCGGCTGGAACACGGTGAGCGTGCCGGGCTGCGTTTCCGCCTGGGTCGAGCTGCATGCCAAGTTTGGCCGGCTGCCGTTCGAGCGGCTGTTCGAGCGCGCGATCCGCTATGGGCGCGAGGGCTTCCTGGTCTCTCCGACGATTGCGGGCCAATGGGCCAAGCAAGTGCCGGAGCTGAAAGACCAGCCCGGGTTCGCTGACGCCTTCCTGCCGGACGGTCGCCCTCCACAAGCTGGGCAGCGATTCAGGTTTCCCAAACATGCGGACGCGTTGGAGCAGATCGCCCGCACGCGCGGCGAAGCGTTCTACCGGGGCGCGCTCGCCGAGAAGATCGAGGCGCATGCGAAAAAACATGATGGCGCCATGCGGGTGGCGGACCTCGCTGCGCATAAATCTGATTGGGTGAAGCCGCTCGAGATGAATTACCGCGGCTACACGCTGCACGAGATTCCGCCGAACGGCCAGGGCATCGTCGCGCTGATGGCGCTCGGCATGCTCGAGCACTTCGACTTACGCTCGCACGCGGTGGATGGCCCCGACAGCGTTCACCTGCAGATCGAGGCGATCAAGCTCGCTTTCGCCGACGCCTGGCGCTACGTCGCCGACCTCGACCACATGGACGT
>DASXRW010000261.1:0-2831 GCA_036506355.1 Burkholderiales bacterium | reverse complement strand
GCTGTCGGACTTCAACAAGAAGCTGCTGCCGCGGCTCGCCGCGCTCAAGCCGGGCACGCGCATCGTCTCGCACGACGGCAGCATCGGCGACTGGCCGGCCGACGAGACGCTCGAGATGCGCACGCCCGAGAAGCCGGTCGGCGTCGGTGGCATCTCGAAGGTAGAGCTCTGGATCGTGCCGGCCGAGGTGCGCGGCACCTGGGTGAGCCAGCTGCCGCAGCACGGCGGCGCCTGGCGCTTCCAGATCGCGCAGCGCTATCAGATGCTCGACGTCGTGGTGCTCGCCGAAGGCCGCGACCTGCTGGTGCGCAACACCCGCCTGCGCGGCGAGGAAGTGAAGCTGGTCATCACCGGCGTGGTGAAGAACCGCGCCTGGCACCATTACTTCGTCGGCTCGGCGCGCGGCGACGCGATCGAAGGCGAAGTCACCGTTTCCGACGGCAACAACAAGGTGGTCTATCCATGGCTCGCGAAACGCGCCCGCTAGAACTACTCACCGTATTCGACGGCATCGTGCTCATCTGCGGCATGGTGATCGGTGCGGGCATCTTCAAGGCGCCTTCGATCGTCGCGGCGAACACCTCGACCCCGGCGCAGTTCATCTTCGCCTGGATCCTGGGCGGCGCGGTGTCGCTCTGCGGCGCGCTCGTCTACGCCGAGCTCGCAGTGCGCTATCCGGAGACGGGCGGCGAATACGCCTTTCTATCCCGCGGCTGGGGCAAGGGCGTGGCGTTCGTTTTCGCCTGGGCACGCATGACCGTGATCCAGACCGGCGCCATCGCCGCGGTGTCGTTCGTGTTGGGGGACTACGCCTCCGAGATCTGGCGTCTGGGCGAAAAAAGCTCGGCGGTCTATGCGGCGCTGGGCGTCGTGGTTCTCACGGCGCTCAACGTCGCCGGCACGGTCGAGTCGAAGCTCCTGCAGCGCGCGATGCAGGTGGCGCTCTTCGGCGGGCTCTTGTTTCTCGCTCTCGCGGGCCTTTACGCGCCGTCGGCACCGGCGCCGGGCACCACCGCGGCAGGCGGCTCCTTCGGCCTGGCGATGATCTTCGTGCTCCTGACCTACGGTGGCTGGAACGAGGCGGCCTATCTGGCCGGTGAAGTGCGCGACGCGCGACGCAACATGATCCGCGTGCTCGTCGGCGGCATCCTCACGGTCACGGTGCTCTATCTCTTGGTGAATATCGGCTATCTCGCCGCGCTCGGGCTTCCCGGCATGAAGGCTTCGAAGGCCGTCGCTGCGGACGTGGTGCGTGCGGTGGCGGGAGACAAGGGGGCGGTGCTCCTCGCGATGATCGTGTGCCTCGCCGCGCTCACGACCATGAACGCCGCGATCTTCACCGGCGCGCGCACGAGCTACGCCTTCGGGCGCGATTTCGCGCTCTTCGCGCGCCTGGGCACCTGGCGGGCGTCGGGCAGCACGCCGGCGAACGCGCTCATCCTGCAAGGCGTGATCACGCTTCTCCTCATCTGGGCGGGCTCGTTCACGCCCGACGGCTTCAGCGCCATGGTTGCTTACACCGCGCCCGTGTTCTGGACTTTCTTCTATCTCACCGGAACGACGCTCTTCCTTTTCCGCGAACGTTCGCTCGAGCGGCCGGCGTTTCGCACGCCGCTCTATCCGCACATCCCCATCGCCTTCACCGTGATGTGCGCCTACATGCTCTATTCGAGCGTCGATTACATCCGCAATCCGGACTTCGGCCCGAGCTTCGGCACCGCAGTGTTCGCCGGCCTCATCGTCATGGCGGCAGGGGTGCCGCTCTACTTCGCCGCCCGCGGGCGATGACCCTCACCGAGCTGCGCTACATCGTCGCGGTGGCGCGCGAGCGGCATTTCGGGCGTGCTGCAGAAGCCTGCTTCGTATCGCAGCCGACGCTCTCGGTGGCGGTCAAGAAGCTCGAGGAGGAGCTCGGCGTGCAGCTCTTCGAGCGCGGGCCGGGCGAGGTGACCATCACGCCCCCGGGCCAGAAGATCGTCGAGCAGGCGCAGCGCGTGCTCGAGGAGGCCTCGCGCATCAAGGACCTCGCCGCCGCGGGGCGCGACCCGCTCGCCGGGCCTTTGCGCCTGGGCGCGATCTACACCATCGGCCCGTATCTCCTGCCCAAGCTGATTCCGATCCTGCGCCGCAATGCCCCGGCGATGCAGCTCCACATCCAGGAGAACTTCACCCATCGCCTGAGCGATGCGCTCAAGAGCGGCGAGGTGGACGTGATCCTGATCGCGCTGCCTTTCGACGAGCCGGGCATCGAGACACGCGCGATGTACGACGAGCCATTCCTCGTCGCCATTCCCAAAGGCCATGCCTGGGAAGGGCGCAAGCGCGTGACCTCCGAGGAATTGACGCGCGAGAGCCTGCTGCTGCTGGGCGAGGGGCACTGCTTCCGCGACCAGGTGCTCGAGTTCTGCCATACCAACCGGGCGCGAGCCATCGAGGGCGGCTCGCTTGAGACCATCCGCCAGATGGTGGCGAGCGGCGTCGGCGTCACGGTGCTGCCGTCGACCTCGGTCAATCCAGGCTCGAGCACCGAGCTGATCCGCATCGTGCCCTTCGCCCGGCCGGTGCCCTCGCGGCGCGTCGGCCTCGCCTGGCGCAAGAGCTTCCCCCGGCCCGAGGCGATCGAGGCGCTGCGCAAGAGCATCCTCGCCTGCAACCTGCCGCAGGTCGACAAGCTGCATTGACGCCATCGGCGTAAATTCGTATTGTCTGACTAATAGATTCATTGGTCAGACAAATGGCAGGCAAGGCGGAAAGCGTCCTCGACAAGCTCGGCCATCGCATCGTGGCCGGGCGCTACGCGCCGGGCGCGCGCCTTCCCACCGAGGACGAGC
>DASXRW010000260.1:0-2346 GCA_036506355.1 Burkholderiales bacterium | reverse complement strand
GCATCTGCCCGAGGCTGTTCACCGGGATGATGTAGCTGCCGCGCACGCCGGCATACTTCGGATTGGCGAGCTCCTTCCACGACTTCGGCGTCGCGATGCCCTTGTCGGTGCGATAGCCGAAGCCGATCGCGCTGGTGAACGCCGACACGCCGCAGATCTTGTCGCTCACCGCGTAGGGGTAGACGTTGGCGAGGTTGGGAATCTTCTTCGCGTCGAGCTTCGGCTCGACCAGCCCCGCAACCACGGCCTGCCATTGCTCGCTGGTGTTGGTATGCAGGACGTCGTAGAGCGGATTGTTCTTCGGCGTCGCCTGCAGCTTCGGGTAATAGGGAAATGCCGAGTCGGTCTCGACCTTGCACTTGAATTCCTTCTCGAACATCGGGATGACCTGGCCTTTCATCACCTCGCCCCACTTGCCGCCCCAGGCAGTGGTCTTCAGCGTGGCGCTCTGCGCGCGCAGGATGGCGGGCGCGCCTACCGCGGCGGCGGCGGCGCCGCTCATCGCCAGGAATTTGCGGCGCGAGATCTTCGGTTTGCGGGTCATGGGGTTGCCTCCTCGTGGATCACAGTTTGACATAGGCACGCAGTCCGATGATGCGCTCGAGGAGCAGCACCGCCGTCAGCGCGAGCGCGATCGAGACCATCGACGCCGCGGCGATCGCGCCGTCGAGGTCGTAACGGATGTAGTTGAGCAGCACCACCGGCAGCGTCTCGCGGCTCGGCAGCACCAGAAAGAGCGAGATCGGCAACTGATCGAAGGACACGATGAACGCGAAGATGCCGCCGGCGATCACGCCCGGCCGGATCAGCGGCAGCGTCACCTCGTAGAACACCCGCGCGGGCGGCGCGCCGAGGGTCGCCGCCGCCTCCTCGACGCGCCGGTCGAAATCGTGCAGCACGGCAAGTGTCGTGCGCAGCACGTACGGGATGGCGACGATGGTATGGCCGATGATGAGGCCCCACACCGGCCGGCCGACGCCGGCGAGCACGAACAGCTGAAACAGCGCCAGGCCCGTGAGAATCGCCGGCAGCATCAGCGGCGAGAGAAAGAACGTCGTCAGCAGGCGCGCGCCGGGCGGGTTGCCGCGCGCGATGCCGAGCGCGCACAGCGCGCCGAGCGTGGTTGCCAGCAGCGCCACGGCGAGCGCCACTTGCAGCGAAAGCGACAGGGCGTTCATGAACGTCGCGCTGGTAAAGAACTTGACGAACCACCGCAGCGTGACGCCGACCGGTGGGAAAGCGATATACGGCGTCGGATTGAGCGCGAACACCACCACGATGGCGATCGGCAGCAGCAAGAAGGCGACGATGACGCCGTTCACCGTTAGATACACGGCCCGAGCGCTCATGCCATGCGCCCGCCGTTAAGGCGGCCGAGGATGGCGTTGTAACCGAGCACCAGCAGAAGCGCGACCAAGAGCAGCACCGCTCCCAACGCGCCGGCGAAGCCGAGGTTGAAGCTTGCACTGACCTGCTGGTAGATGAGCATCGGTACGGTGAGCACGCTGTTGCCACCGAGCAGCACCGGCGTCACGTAAGCGCTGATCGCCAGCGCGAAGACGAGGAGCGAGCCGGCGACGATGCCGGGCAGGCTCAGCGGCAGCGTCACTTCGAGGAAGGTGCGCGTGCGGCTGGCGCCGAGCCCGCGCGCCGCCTCTTCGAGCGAGCGATCGATGCGCCCGATGACGCCGAGGAGCGTCAGCACCATGAATGGCACGTAGATGTGCACCAGGCCGACGATGACGCCGAACTCGTTGTACATGAGCGGCAGCGGCCGTTCGATCGTCCCGAGCCAGTGCAGCGTGGTGTTGATCACGCCGCGATCGCCGAGCAGCGTCATCCAGGCGAAGGTGCGCACCACGATGCCGGTGAGAAGCGGCGCCACTACGGCCATCAGCAGCAGCGCATGCCCCAGGCGCGAGCGCATGCGCGCCATCCAGTGTGCGAGCGGATAGCCGACGGCGAGCGCGATCACGGTGGTGACGGCGCCGATGCGCAAGGTCGTCACCAGCGCGTCGATGTACAGGTCGCTCTCGAACAGGCGCGCGTAGTGCCGCAAGGTGAAGGCGACCTGCGGATTGCTCACCGGATTGCCGGAGAGAAAGCTGAGCGCCGCCATCACGCCGAAGGGCAGCACGAAGAACAGCACGAACAGAACCGCGGCCGGTGCGATGGCCCACGCGAGCGGCTTCACGCGGCGGTGGCGTCGGCGAGGCGCTCGATGCGCGCGCCGTAGTCGCGCACGGCGCCCTCCGGCGTGACATAGCCTTCGGCGACATCGCGCTCGATGGCGAGCGCCGGGCGTTCCGCGGGCGGCCCGAATCCGGCGCCGCCCGAGAGGCACAC
>DASXRW010000259.1:0-2834 GCA_036506355.1 Burkholderiales bacterium | reverse complement strand
GCTGTCGGACTTCAACAAGAAGCTGCTGCCGCGGCTCGCCGCGCTCAAGCCGGGCACGCGCATCGTCTCGCACGACGGCAGCATCGGCGACTGGCCGGCCGACGAGACGCTCGAGATGCGCACGCCCGAGAAGCCGGTCGGGGTCGGCGGCATCTCCAGGGTGGAGCTCTGGATCGTGCCGGCCGAGGTGCGCGGCACCTGGACGAGCCAGCTGCCGCAGCACGGCGGCGCCTGGCGCTTCCAGATCGCGCAGCGCTACCAGATGCTCGAGGTCGCGGTGCTCGCCGAGGGGCGCGATCTCCTCGTGCGCAACACGCGGCTGCGCGGAGAAGAAGTGAAGCTCGTCATCACCGGCGTGGTGAAGAACCGCGCCTGGCACCATTACTTCGTCGGCACCGCGCGCGGCGACGCGATCGAGGGCGAAGTGACCGTTTCCGACGGCAACAACAACAAGGTGGTCTACCCATGGCTCGCGAAACGCGCCCGCTAGAGCTGCTCTCGGTCGGCGACGGCATCTTCCTCACGGTCGGCATGATCATCGGCGCGCTGATCTTCAAGGCGCCCTCGATGGTGGCCGGCGCCACCAGCGGCCCGGGGCCGTTCCTGCTCGCCTGGCTGCTGGGCGGCGCGATCTCCCTCTGCGGCGCGCTGGTCTATGCCGAGCTCGCCTCGCGCCATCCGCACACCGGCGGCGAATACGTGTTTCTGAACGAGGGCATGGGGCGCGGCGTGGCGTTTCTCTTCGCCTGGTCGCGCATGACCGTGATCCAGACCGGCGCGATCGCCGCGGTGGCCTTCGTCTTCGGCGATTACGCCTCCGAGATTTTTTCTTTCGGCGCCAACAGCTCGGCCATCTGGGCCGCGGCGGCGGTGCTTATCCTCACGGCGCTCAACTTCGCCGGCACGCTGCAGTCGAAAACGCTGCAGAAGGTGATGGAGACCGTGCTCATCGCCGGCCTCATCGTGTTCTCGCTCGCGGCCGTCGTCATCGGCGGCACGCCCAAGCCGGCCACGGGCGGTACTTCCGGCTCGTTCGGCTTCGCGATGATCTTCGTGCTGCTCGCCTACGGCGGCTGGAACGAGGCCGCCTACCTCGCGGGCGAAGTGCGCGACGCGCGGCGCAACATGACGCGGATTCTCGTCTGGGGCGTGATCGCGGTCACCGCGCTCTACCTGGTGGTCAACCTCGGCTACCTCGCCGTGCTCGGCCACGGCGGCATCCGCGACTCGAAGGCGGTCGCGGCCGACGTGATGCGCGCCCTCGCCGGCGACAAGGCGGTGGTGCTCCTAGCGCTCATCGTCTGCATCTCGGTGCTCACTACGATGAACGCCGCGATCTTCACCGGCGCGCGCACCAGCTGGGCGCTCGGCCGCGACTTCCGCATCCTGCGGTTTCTGGGCAACTGGCGCGAGCAGGGCAGCACGCCGGCGAACGCGCTGCTCCTGCAGGGCGCGATCACGCTGCTCCTCGTCGCCGCCGGCGCCGCCACGCCCGACGGCTTCAACGCCATGGTGGCCTACACCACGCCGGTGTTCTGGACCTTCATGTATCTCGTGGCGACCAGCCTTTTTGTCATCCGCGATCGCGCGAAGGACAAGGCCGCCTTCACGACGCCGTTCTATCCGCACGTGCCGTTCGTCTTCTGCGCTGCGTGCCTCTACATGCTCTATTCGAGCATCGACTACGTGCGCAATCCCGAGTACGGCCCGAAGTTCGGCTGGGCCGTCGGCGCGGGCCTGGTCGTGATGGCGGCCGGGATCCCGCTCTACTTCAGTACGAGAAAGGCGTGACCCTCACGGAGCTGCGCTATATCGTGGCGGTGGCGCGCGAGCGCCATTTCGGCCACGCCGCCGAAGCCTGCTTCGTGTCGCAGCCGACGCTCTCGGTGGCGGTGAAGAAGCTCGAGGAGGAGCTCGGCGTCCAGCTCTTCGAGCGCGGGCCGGGCGAGGTGAGCGTCACGCCGCCGGGACAGAAGATCGTCGAGCAGGCGCAGCGCGTGCTGGAGGAAGCCTCGCGCATCAAGGACCTCGCCGCGGCGGGGCGCGACCCGCTCGCCGGGCCTTTGCGCCTGGGCGCGATCTACACCATCGGGCCTTATCTGCTGCCCAAGCTGATCCCCATCCTGCGCCGCAACGCGCCGGCGATGCAGCTCCACATCCAGGAGAACTTCACCCATCGCCTGGGCGACGCTCTGAAAAGCGGCGAGGTCGACGTGATCCTCGTCGCGCTGCCCTTCGACGAGCCCGGGATCGAGACGCGTGCGGTGTACGACGAGCCTTTCCTCGTCGCCGTTCCCAAGGGCCATGCCTGGGAGGGACGCAAGCGCGTGACCTCCGAAGAGTTGACCCGCGAGAGCCTGCTGCTCCTCGGCGAGGGCCACTGCTTCCGCGACCAGGTGCTCGAGTTCTGCCACACGGCGCGCACCCGCGCGATCGAAGGCGGCTCCCTTGAAACCATCCGCCAGATGGTGGCAAGCGGAGTGGGCGTCACCGTGCTGCCCTCCACCTCGGTCAATCCGGGCTCGGCGAGCGAGCTGATCCGCATCGTGCCTTTCGCGCGTCCGGTGCCCTCGCGCCGCGTCGGCCTCGCCTGGCGCAGGAGCTTCCCCCGGCCCGAGGCGATCGAGGCGCTGCGCAAGAGCATCCTCGCCTGCAACCTGCCGCAGGTCGAAAAGCTGCATTGACGCCATCGCCGTAAATTCGTATTGTCTGACTAATAGATTCATTGGTCAGACAAATGGCAGGCAAGGCGGAAAGCGTCCTCGACAAGCTCGGCCATCGCATCGTGGCCGGGCGCTACGCGCCGGGCGCGCGCCTTCCCACCGAGGACGAGC
>DASXRW010000258.1:0-1978 GCA_036506355.1 Burkholderiales bacterium | reverse complement strand
ACCTGCTCGATGAGGATATAGAGGCTGGGCTGCTTGGTGCGCCGGGCAGGGGCCTCGCTCCCCTCCTCCTCTTCGGCCGGCTGCGGCAGCTTGGCGATCGCTTCGGGCTCGAGGCGGCGGAAATCGGGATGGTTGCCGCCGAGGTACCAGCGGCAGCCATCGCAGCTTCCGCAGGGACGTTGCGCCGGCTCGGCGTGCTCGCAAAGCAGAAGCTGCGCGACACGCTCGGCGAGCGCGAGCTTGCCGACGCCGCGCGGACCGTGCAGCAGCAGGGCGTGCGGCAGGCGCTCGCGGGTCTTGAGCGCGTCAAGGATCGGCTGGTTCCAGGGATGCATCAGAAGCCTTGTAGCGCCGACTTGATCTGCTCGCGGACGGCCGCGGCGTCTCCGGAAGCGTCGATCACGCGCACGCGCTTCGGCTCGGCCTTGGCGAGTGCCAGATAGGCGCCGCGCACGCGCTCGAAGAATGCGCGATCCTCGCGCTCGAAGCGATCGAGCGGGCGGCCGGACTTGGCGAGGCGCGCGCGCGCGACGTCGTAGGGACAGTCGAAAACCAACGTGAGATCGGGCTTGAGCCCCGGGTGCGCGGCTTCGGCGAGGCGCGCGATCAGATCGGCGCTCACGCCGTTGCCGGCGCCCTGGTAGGCGATCGTCGCGTCGGTGAAGCGATCGCAGATCACGTATTGCCCGGTCTTGAGCGCGGGGCGGATGACGCGCGCGACGTGATCGCTGCGCGCGGCGAACACGAGCAGCGTCTCGACCACCGGCGTCAGCGGCTCGCCGAGGATCACGGCGCGCAGGCGCTCGGCGAGGTCGGTGCCGCCCGGCTCGCGCGTGACCACGACATGGGCGCCTTTGGTGCGCACCGCGTCGGCGATGAATTCGATGTGGCTCGATTTGCCGGCGCCGTCGACGCCTTCCAGCGTGAGGAACTTCATCGGCCGCCGCGGAGCTGGTACTTCGTCACCGCGCGATTGTGCTCTTCGATGGAACGCGAGAACTGGCTTGTGCCGTCGCCACGCGAGACGTAGTAGAGCGCGTCGGTCTTGCCGGGACGCACTGCCGAGCGCAGGGAAGCAAGTCCCGGCATGGCAATAGGCGTCGGCGGCAGCCCTGCCCGTGTGTAGGTGTTGTACGGCCCATCTTCCAGCAGATGGATCTTTTTCAGATTGCCGTCGAAGGTCGCGCCGAGGCCGTAGATCACGGTTGGATCGGCCTGCAGCCGCATGCCGATGCGCAGCCGATTGACGAGCACGCCGCCGATCTGGTCGCGCTCGGCGGAGCGCCCGGTCTCCTTCTCGATGATCGACGCCATGATGAGCGCCTCGTACGGCGTGCGATAAGGCACGTTGAGCGTGCGGGCTTCCCACTCGGTCTGCAGATGGCGCTGCATTGCCCGGTAGGCGCGCCGCAGGACGTTGACGTCGCTCGAGCCTTTCGCAAAGAGATAAGTGTCGGGAAAGAAGAGGCCCTCCGGATGCGTCTCCGTCGCCTGGATGCGCGCGAGGATCGCCGCGTCCTCGAAGCCGGCGGTGTCGTGGCGCAGGTCTGGGCTGGAATCGAGCGCGGCACGAAACTGCGAGAACGTCCAGCCTTCGATAAGCCGCACGTCGGCCTGCGTGACGTCGCCGCGCGTCAGCTTGTCGAGGAGATCCATCGGCGTGAGCGGCGCCAGGAGCAGGTAGTTACCCGCCTTGACGTCGCGCTCGCGGCGCAGGACGCGGGCGAGCGCCTCGAAGTGATACGGCCGCACCTTCACGCCCGCGCGCTCGAGCTGGCCTACGGCGGCGCGAAAGCCGGCGCCCGGCGGAATTTCGACTTCGGCGGGAAGCTTGGCCTCCAGCGGCGAGGCGACGTACCAGGCGGCATAACCACCGGCGCCGAGGACGACGAGCAGCACGAACGCGAGAAGGGTCTTCAGGATTTGGCGCGCGGTAAAATCGGCATTCTACGATGCAGCGCGCGCGCCTCACCCGCTA
>DASXRW010000257.1:0-7551 GCA_036506355.1 Burkholderiales bacterium | reverse complement strand
GAAGCTGCGAACTGAGACGGATGAGCCGTCGAGCAGCACGAGATTGGGGAAGATGACTAGGTTGCGGTTGGTGTCCGCGACGCGCTTGGCGCGTTGCTCTCCCAGACGCGAAACCAATTCGGCGCGGATGCGCTCGAGCTCAGGTCTAGCCGCCTCACCGTAGATCGGGATCCACGCGGCGACCGGCCGGCCGCGGAAGTTGACGTTGTCGGTCGTGCCGTGCCCATTGCCGAGATCTTTGCCCAGGCCGTGCGACGGCAGCACGTGGCCTTTCTCCGGCCTTTTGATTTCCACGCCGGAGCTCTTCAGGTAATCGAGCCATGTGGCATGCGTCGTGAGCAGGTGGTAATCGTCGAAGCTGTTCTCGACGAGCAGCTTCCAGTTCGCGCGGATGTCGTACTCCTGCGTGCCGTGGATCACCTCCATGCGCCCGGAGGGCGATTGATCCAGCACGAGGTCGATGTACTCGGTCGCCGCGCCGAGGTAGTCCTTGAGCGGCACGGCGTTCGCATCGAAGTTGAGGAACACGAACCCGCGATAGACGTCCACTCTGGGCGGTGGCTGCAGGCCCAGCTTGCTGCGATCGAAGTTCGGCGGATACGCCGTCTGCCCCGGCACCGCGTAAAGGCGTCCGTCCCGGTCGTAGGTCCAGCCGTGATAGAAGCAGGTGTAGCGCTCGGCGTTGCCCTCGGCCTCGCGGCACACCACCGTGCCGCGGTGGCGGCAGGTGTTCAAGAAAACGCGCAGCTCGTTCGCGCTGTCGCGGCACAAGAGGATCGGCCGGCCGCAGATCAGGCGCGTCTTGAAGTCGCCTGGCGCACGCACCTCGGACTCGTGCCCGGCGTAGAGCCAGCAGCGTTCGAAGACGCGTTCCCGCTCGGCGGCGAAGATCGAGGGATCGACCAGCGCGGCGCGGTTGATTTCGAAACGCATCGCCTGCGGTTCGTTCAGGACCAGCGGCGTGGCGCTCATGCTTCCATAATATTGGCATGACGCGCCTGCTGGCTGGACTGTTTCTCGTCTGCGCGGCCGCTGCCGCGGCGCAGGACTATCCGTCCCGGCCGATCCACATCATCGTCCCGTATACACCCGGCACCGGCGCCGACATCCTGTCGCGCGTGCTCGGCCCGAAAATCGCGGCGCGCTGGAAGGCGGCGGTGGTCACCGACAACCGCCCCGGCGCGACCGGCAACATCGGCGCGACGGAGGCGGCGAAGGCGGCGCCCGACGGGTACACGCTGCTTCTTACCGCGACGTCGTTCACCACCAACCCGGCGCTCAAGCCCGCGCCGTTCGATCCGGTGAAGGACTTCGCGCCGATCGCGCTCCTCGCCACCGGCGCGCTCGGCGTCTATGTCCATCCGCAGGTGCCGGCGAAGTCGATGCGCGAGTTCGTGGATCTCGTGCGCTCGCAGCCCGGCAAGCTCTACTACTCCTCGCCCGGCAACGGCGGGCCGCAGCACCTCGCGATGGAGCTCCTCAAGCTCGAGAACGGCATGGACATCATCCATGTGCCCTACAAGGGCGCGGCCGGCGCCATCTCCGACCTTGTCGGCGGCCATGTGCAGGCGATGATCTCCGCACTGCAGACCGTGGCGCCGCACGTGCAGTCGGGGCGGCTGCGCATGCTGGCGGTGATGAGCGCGCGGCGCTCGGAGGCCTTCCCCGATGTGCCGACGCTCAAGGAGGCGGGGCTGCCCGACCTGGAGGTCGAGACCTGGTATGCGATCTTCGCGCCGGCGGGAACGCCGAATGCCATCGTGATGCGCGTGAACAAGGAAATGAACGAGCTGCTCAAGGAGGCGGATGTGAAAGACGTGATCGCCAAGCAGGGCCTGGTGCCCGAGGGCGGCACGCCCGAAGCGCTCGGCGCGCGGGTGAAGCGCGAGCTTGCGGCGTGGACTCGTGTTGTCAAAGCGGCAGGAATCAAGGCGGACTGACATGGACCATTTCGACGATCTCGTTGCTGCCTATCGCATCCTCGCCGAGTACGGGGTGATCGACGCCTACGGGCATGTCAGCCTGCGCTCACCGAGCAATCCCCAGCGCTATTACCTCGCCCGCTCGCTCGCGCCGGAGCGCGTGCAGGCCGAAGACATGCTCGAGTACGACTTGGATTCAAACCCGCTGGATGCCCGCGGCCGCGAATCGGTCACCGAGCGCTTCATCCACGGCGAGATCTACAAGGCGCGACCGGACATCCTCGCAGTGGTGCACAACCACTCGCCTTCGGTGGTGCCCTTCAGCGTGACCGGCGTCCCGATGCGCGCGCTGTGGCACATGGCGGCGTTCATCGGCGACGGCCTGCCGAACTGGGAAATCCGGGATGTGCGCAAAGGCACGGATCTCCTGGTGCGCGATGCCGTGCTCGGCGCCTCGCTCGCGAAGACTCTGGGCCCGAAGCCCGCCGCGCTGATGCGCGGCCACGGCTCGGTCACCGTCGGCGAGAGCCTGCCGCGCGCCGTCGGGCGCAGCGTCTACCTCGAGCTGAGCGCGCGCATGCAGATGCAGGCGCTCGCGCTTTCGCAGAAGCTGACCTACCTCGACGAAGCCGAGGTCCGCGCCTCGACGCCGCACCAGGACTACAAGCGCGCCTGGCCGATGTGGCGCGAGAAGGCGCTCGCCCGCGCGAAGGCGGAAAGAAAATAGGGACAGTCCCTATTTACCTCGAGCTCTATCGCAGCTTCGATCCGCCGTACGAGCACTTCGAGCGCTCGATGCTCGGGCCGGACTTCGCCGCCGAGCTCGACCTCGTCAGCCGGCTGTGGTTTCGCTGCGGCTACCGGCCGGGGATCGGCGCCTATCTCAACTTCTTCCTGCTGCGCGACTTCATAGCCACGCACGACGGCAATTTCCCGCCGCGCTTCGCCTCGATGCGCTCGATGGCGGAGTCGTTCTACCGCACCGATCTCTTCATCCGCGACGTGACCGATTCGGGCACCAAGCCGACCGGCGGCATCTCGAGCGCAAAGGTGCGGAGCACGCTGCGCGACATCCAGCAGCGGCACGTCAACGTGAAAATTCCGCCGTGGATGCAGACCTATTTCGGCTTCAGCCTCCTGGAGAACGTGGAGAGGCAGTGCGCGCCGCTCACCGACGAGGAGAAGCGGCTGCATCTCGCCTACATGGCGAAGGCGTACCGGGTGATGGGATTGCGCTTCTCGGAAAATCGCGCAGAGCTCGAGCGCTTCGCGCGGGCGATCGAGGCCGAGCAGGCGGCCAACACCGAGAACGTGGCGAAGCACTCGCGCCACATCCTGCGCATCGGCGAGATGATCGGCGTCGCCTCGACGCCCGAGTCCATCCTGCCGATGCTTCCTACGCACACGCGCTCGGTGTTCGAGCCGCTTTACGGCAAGGTGCGCCCAAGCGCGCTGCGTCGCCTTTGGTGCCGCATCCTCGGGAAGCTGGTCATGCCGAAAGCGATCGGCGCGCCGCGGAAGGCGGTGCCAGTCACCGAATAAATGGGGTCAGATCCGGTCAGATCAACATTTCCCGCCCGGGAAAATGTTCATCTGACCGCTTTTTTAAACAATAGAATCGTTCGATGGCTGCAGATCTCTGCTCGCTGAGCGCGACCGAGTTGCTCGATGCGTACCGCAAGCATGAGCTCTCGCCGGTCGACGTCACGCGCGCGGTGCTCGAGCGCATCGAGAAGCTGAACCCGGTGCTCAACGCATTCAATCTGGTCTCCGAGCGCGCGCTCGAGGACGCCAAGACTTCGGAAGCGCGCTGGAGCGCCGGGCAGCCGAAAGGCCTGCTCGACGGCGTGCCGGTGTCGATCAAGGACATCATCCTCACCAAGGGCTGGCCGACGCTGCGCGGCTCGAAGACCGTCGATGCCAAGGGTCCGTGGAACGAGGACGCACCCGCGACGGCGCGGCTGCGCGAGCACGGTGCGGTGCTGCTGGGAAAAACCACGACGCCGGAGTTCGGCTGGAAGGGCGTGACCGACAGCCCGCTCACCGGCATCACGCGCAATCCGTGGAATCCGGCGAAGACGCCCGGCGGCTCCTCGGGTGGTGCTGCGGCGGCGGTTGCTGCAGGCATGGGACCGCTCGCGGTGGGCACCGACGGCGGCGGCTCGATCCGCATTCCGTGCAGCTTCACCGGCCTCTTCGGCATCAAGGCCTCGTTCGGCCGCGTGCCGGCGTGGCCGCTGTCGCCTTTCGGCACGGTGGCGCACGTCGGTCCGATCACGCGCAGCGTGACCGACGCAGCGCTGATGCTGAACGTGCTCGCGCTTCCCGACGCACGCGACTGGCACGCGCTGCCCTTCGATTCGCGCGACTGGCGCAGCGGCCTCGACCAGGGGATCAGCGACCTGCGCATCGCTTACTCGCCGGATCTGGGCTACGCCAAAGTCGATCCCGATGTGGCGGCGCTCGTGCGCAAAGCGGTCGATGTCTTCACCGACCTCGGCGCCAAAGTGGAGGAAAAGCACCCAGGGTTCGAAAACCCGGACGCCATCTTCCGCACGCACTGGTTCTGCGCCGCTGCGCAGCTCGTCGGATCCATCCCCGCGGAGAAGCGCAAGCTGATCGACCCCGGCCTGCTCGAGGTCGCCGAGCAGGGCGCGAAGATCGGCGCGGCGGAGATCCTGGAAGCGCAGATGAAGCGCGGCGCGCTCGGCGCGCACATGAATCTTTTCCACCGCGACTACGATTTGCTCGTGACGCCGACGCTCGCGGTGACCGCGTTCGACGTGGGACAGGAATTTCCGCCGGGCAGGAAGCGCTGGATCGACTGGACGCCCTTCTCGTTCCCCTTCAACCTGACGCAGCAGCCGGCGGCATCGATTCCCTGCGGCCTGACGAAGGCGGGATTGCCGGTGGGCCTGCATCTCGTCGGCCCGCGCTATGCCGACGCGCTCGTGCTGCGCGCCGCGCGCGCCTTCGAGACGGCGCGCCCGATCGCCTTACCCGACCTCGGGAGATTGCGTTAGCGGCAGCGCAGGTTGCCCGCAGCGAGGTCGACCTCTTTGGTGCAGTCTTGCTCGTTGATCTTGCGGTTCGCTTCCATCGGCGGCAGCGGCCCCGAGTAGCTCGCCCCCGGCGTCTGCATGTAGCTGCTCGACTGCGTCGCCGCCGGCGGCGCCGCCTGCGCCGGCATCGCGGCAGTGTTCGCCGCGGGCTGGGACGCGGCCGGCTTGTTGCGGCGTGATGCGCAGCTCGCCAGCGCGATCGCCAGCACGAGGACAATGAGAGCGCGGTAAGCCATGGTCGTCTCCTTTGCTTTCTTGTTGCCGGCGCTCATTCTATGCTTCCGTATGTTGCGCCATCTGCTCTTCATTGGGCTCGCCGCCCTGATCGCCCCGGCACAAGCCATGTGCCTTTTCGCGCGCGATGCGCAGCCGCAGGACTGGTACGAGTGGGCTGCCGTGCTCATCGCCGCCGACGTCACCGGCGTCGAGCAGAAAGGCCGGCTGGACGTCGTCTCGCTGCGGGTGGTCGAGACCTTCAAGGGACCCGGAGGCGCCGAGACCGCCAGCCTGCAGGTGCCGAACAATCTCTGGGAAGCCTGCCGTCTCGAGCGGCCGGTCGTCGGAGCACGCGTGCTCGGCGCGCTGAATGCCAACAGCGATGCGCTGCTCGTGCCGCTCTCGGCGCAGTATGCAGAACGTCTGAGGGCGGTTAAGGCTAAATGAGAAAAATAGGGACTGTCCCTAATTAGTTTGCAGTCAGCTCGAGCGCCCACGTCGAGATGATCTTGTCCTCCTCCATCATCGCGCCGCGCACGCTGTAGCGGTTGTCGTCGCGCTGCTGCAGGCATTCGAAGCCGTGGTAGCGCCCGGTCGGGCTGGAATAGAACGAGAGGATCGAATCGCCGGCGAGCACGAAGCGTCCGCGTAGCGTGCCGAGCACCGGGTTGCTGGAAGTCCAGTGCGTCGAGCGCGCGCCGGCGCGCATCGGCTCTATCTCGTAGCGGTTGTGCTGCAGCGCCGGGCGGTTGCCGCGCACGCGCAGCACGCCTTCGAAGCGCCAGCTTGCTTCCTCGTGCCGGATCGTGGTCTCGCCCGATACCGGCGCGGCCTGCCCGCTCGCGTCGCGGTACTCGCCTTCGGCGCGCCAGCTCCCCGGCCGGAAGAGGAAGGAGTGATCTATCCGTGCACCTTCACACTGTCCTGGGGCGTCTGCGCGCGCTCGTCCATCGTGTAGTCGCGCAGCACCTGCGCGATGCGCAGGCGATAGGACTCGAAGATGCCGCCGCGGCCCTTCTTCTGCGCCTCGCGGTGCTTCTGCAGGTTGCGCCACTTGCGCACGCATTCCTCGTCGCGCCAGAACTGCAGCGAGACGAACTTGCCCTTGTTGCTGATGCTCTCGAAGCGCTCGAGCGAGATGAAGCCCTCGGCCTCGGCGAGGTCGGCGCGCAGCGTGTCGACGAGCGCCATGTAGTCGGGGAAGCGGCCCTCGGCGGGCGTGAACTCGAAGATGACGGCGATCATGATTGGCGGCCTGTCCCTATGGCTTTTTTCCCTCATAGGCATTTTGCAGGAGTTCGAGCACCGGTGCGAACTCGACCTTGCGCGGATTGGGATACGGCGCTTCGACCGCGATGCGCGCCGCGCGCTCGAGGTCGGGCTCCTTCATCCCGATATCCGCAAGCCGCATCGGCAAGCCCAGCCGCTGCGCGAGCGCCCAGACACCGCTCGGCGCGTCGTCCACGTGCATGGCCCGCGCGATCCGGCGCATCGCCTCGCCGGCGACGCTGTTGTAGCGCAAGGCGTGCGGCAGCACGACGGAGTGCGTCTCGGCGTGCGGCAGGCCGAAGCCGCCGAGCACGTGGCAGAGCTTGTGGTGCAGGCCGTTGCCCGTCGTCGCGATCGTCAAGCCCGCGAGCCACGCGCCATAAAGCGCGGAGGTGCGCGCCTCGAGGTCGCGCGGCGCCTGCACGATGAGCGGCAGCGCCATCGTGAGCGCGCGGATGCCCTCCTCCGCCATGAGCGACACGATCGGATTGCCGTCGTGCGCGTAGAGCGCTTCGGCGCAATGCGCGATCGCGTTCATCGCGCTTGCCGCCGAGACGCGCGCCGGCAGGTCGAGCGTGAGCTGCGGGTCGTAGATCACAGCTTTGGGCAGCACGCGCACGTCGCGGCCCGTCTTCTTCGCGCCGCCTTCGGAGATCCCCCAGATGGTGGTCATCTCCGAGCCCGAGTACGTCGTCGGCACGGCAACCACCGGCAGCGATGAGGTGAGCGCGATCGCCTTGGCGAAGCCGATCGTGGAGCCGCCGCCCACGGCGACGCAGCAATCCGCGTCGACCGACTTCGCCTTCGCGCGCGCCGCTTCCACCGCCGCAAGCGGCGTGTGCATCACCGCCTGGTCGAAAAGGCCGGCGACGTTCAAATCCTTCGCCACCGAGCGCACCATCTCCGCACGGCCGGGCGTGGATATCAGCAGCGCGCGCTTCGCGCCGAGGCGCTCCACTTCCGCGGCGAGCTGCGAAACCGCGCCGGCGCCGAACACCACGCGCGCCGGCATGGCAACATAGGTGAACCTGTCCATGAGCAATGCTAACCCGCTCGCGCTGATCGTCGGGGCCGGCAGCGGC
>DASXRW010000256.1:0-6392 GCA_036506355.1 Burkholderiales bacterium | reverse complement strand
CGCCGGTCGCGGACGACCTGCGGCGCGTCGACGAGCTCATCGGCCGGCGTTTGGAGTCCGACGTCGCGCTGGTGCGCGAGGTGGCGCAGTACATCGTCGCCGCCGGCGGCAAGCGCCTGCGGCCGGCGCTGCTGCTGCTCGCGTGCGGCGCGCTCGGCTATCGCGGCGAGGCGCGCCTTGCGCTCGCCGCGGTGGTCGAATTCATCCATACCGCGACGCTCCTGCACGACGACGTGGTCGACGAATCGCAGCTGCGCCGCGGCATGCGCACCGCGAACGCGGCGTTCGGCAACGCCGCGGCCGTGCTGGTCGGGGACTTCCTGTACTCCCGGGCGTTCCAGATGATGGTCGAGGTCGACGACATGCGCGTGATGCGCGTGCTGGCGGATGCCACCAATACGATCGCTGCCGGCGAAGTGATGCAGCTGATGGGCAGCCACGACCCCGAGGTCGACGAAGCGCGCTATCTCGAAGTGATCCGCCGCAAGACCGCCAAGCTCTTCGAGGCGGCGGCGCGCCTGGGCGCGGTGCTGGCGAAAAGCTCGCCGGCAGTCGAGAGCGGCCTCGCCCGCTATGGCGCTCATGTCGGCACGGCGTTTCAGCTGATCGACGACGTGCTCGACTACTCGGGCGACGAGACGGCGATCGGCAAGAGCCTGGGCGACGACCTCGCCGAGGGCAAGCCGACGCTGCCGCTTATCCACGTGCTGCGCTCCGGCTCCTCGTCCGATCAGGCGGTGGTGCGCCAGGCGATCGTCGCCGGCGGCCGCGACGACTTCGGCGCCGTGCTGCGCGCGATCCGGGCCTGCGGCTCGCTCGACTACGCGCGCGCCGCCGCGCAGCGCGAAGCCGACAGCGCGGTGGCCGCGCTCGAGGCGCTGCCGCGGTCGGAATTCAAGCGATCTTTGCTAGAATTGGCGTCCTTTTCCGTCGTCCGCCAATCGTAAGTCGGGGTGTAGCTCAGCCTGGTAGAGTACTGCGTTCGGGACGCAGGTGTCGCTGGTTCAAATCCAGTCACCCCGACCAATCATTTTTTCCAGCACCGACCACGCGCAGCAGCTCGACCATCCGGGCGCGATAGGAATGCTCGCGCTGGAAGACGCTCGCCGCGGCGAGCGCCGCCGCCTTGAGCTCGGCGGCGCGCGGCGCGACCGAGCGCGCGAGGCGCACCAGCTCGTCGTCGTCGCGATAGATCAGCATGCCGGCGCGCTCGAGCGGCGTGAAGAGCTCGTCCAGCTCGCGCTTGTGGTCGACGAGCTGCGGCGTGCCGCAGGCGCCGGCCTCGAACACGCGTGGATTGAGCCCGAAATCGAAGCGCTCGCGCCAGGTATGGACGTTGAGCGTCGCCCGGCAGCGCGCGAAGATCTGCACCATGCGCTCGGGCGAAAAGAAGCCGTGCTCGAGCTTCTCGCGCAGCGGCGAGCCCGCACGGAGCTTGCGCCGCCAAGGCCCGTACACCCGCAGGTCGACCCCGTCGCTAGCAAGACGCTCGACCAGGCGCTCGCGCAATGGAGACCAGTCGCCGGCGAACGATACGGCACAGTCCAGCGTGACGCCGTCGATCGGGCGATGCACTGAAGGATCGCACGCGCTCGGCAGGAAGCGCACGTGCTTCAGGCCCGCGGCGGCGTATTGCTCGACCGAGTATTTCGCGTTGGTGAAGGCGAAGTCGTAAGCGGGCAGGATGCCGAGCGCCCGCTGCCACTGGAACGGGTCGTTCAGCCACCAATTGGCGCTGACCGCGCCGCGCGCGCGCAACTCGCCGAGCACGCGCTTGCTGACGTTGACGCCGTAGAGCGCGAGGAAGAGCTCCGGACGCTGCTCCTCGACGGCTGCGAGCAGGCGCGCTTCGACCACCTCGGCGGCCTCGCGGCGCGCGAGCTTGCGCCGCAGCTTTTCCAGCAGCGTTGGCGAATAGTCGACAGCGCGGATATCGTGACCCAGAGCCGCGAGCGCCTCGGGCACGAAGCGGTTCATGCGCACCGTGTGCAGATTTCCCGGCACCGCGACCAGGATTTTCATCTTGGCTATGATAGCCAGACCGTGGGACGCCTCCTGATCCTCATCCTGCTCATCGTGCTCGCCGCATGGCTCGTGCGCCGTGCGCTGCGCCGCGCGGCGCCGCAGGCCGATGTGCCCAGTGCGCAAAAGACGGATGAGCTCGTGCGCTGCGCCCAGTGCGGCGTGCTGCTGCCGCGCGCCGAAGCGCGCCTGTCGGCCGGCGCGATCTACTGCTCCGAAGAGCACGCCCGGCTGGGGCCGGGGCCGCGCTGATGCAGGCGCCGCTGCGCTACCCGGAGCTGTTCCTCGCGCCGCCCGAGCGCACGCCCGACTCGTTCTGGATCTCGCTCGGCTACTTCAACCTCTACCGGGTCACGGTAGCGACGCTGTTCCTCTCGCTGTCGTTCGTCTACGAGGACGCGCTCAACCTCGGCTCGCACTCGCTCGAGCTCTTCCGCGTCACCTGCGGCGCCTATCTCGGCCTCGCGGTCCTGTTCCATGTGGCGCTGCGCCGGCTGCGCGAGCTCTTCAATGTGCAACTCTCGCTGCACGCCTGCGTGGACGTGTTCGCGATCACGCTGCTCATGAACGCGAGCGGCGGGGTGCGCAGCGGCCTGGGCGTGATGCTGGTGATCTCGCTCATCGGCGCGGCGATCGTCGCCCCCCGGCGCCTGAGCTATCTCTATGCGGCGCTCGCCACCATCGCGCTGCTGCTCGAGCAGGCCTACTGGGTGCTGGGGCACGACGCGCCGGTCAACAGCTTCGTGCAGCCGGGGCTGCTCGCGATCGGCTGCTTCGTCGCGACCGGCATCACCGGCTGGCTCGCCCAGCGCGTCGCCGCGAACGAGCGCCTCGCGATGCTGCGCGGCCGCGAGCTCGCCACGCAGACGCGCGTCAACCAGCTCGTGCTGCAGGACATGCACGATGGCGTGCTGGTGATTGACCGGAACGGGCGCGTGGTGCAGCACAACCCGCAGGCGCAGCTCTTGCTGCGCGCCGATCCGCTGCTCGGCACCGATATCGAGGCGCTGCTGCCGGAGTTTGCCGAGCGCTGGCGCAGCTGGCGCTCGGGCGCGGCGGCGGCCGGGTCCGGGGCCGACGTGGCGCTGCGCGGCCGCGACATCGGGCTGCGCCTGCTCGACACCGGCACGGAGGAGGGCTTCAGCGTGCTCTTCGTGGAGGACACCACGCGCGCGCGGGAGCAGGCGCAGCAGTTGAAGCTCGCGGCGCTGGGTCGGCTCACCGCGAACATCGCGCACGAGATCCGCAATCCCCTGGCGGCCATCAGCCACGCTTCGGAGCTCCTCGACGAGCAGAAGCGCGACGACGACCCGGCGCGCCTCACGCGCATCATCCAGGACAACACGCGGCGCCTGGAGCGGCTGGTGTCCGACGTGCTGCAGCTCAACCGGCGCGACCGCATCTCGGCCGGGCCGATTCGGCTCCATCCCTGGCTGCGCGAGTTCCTCGCCGAGTTCGTCGCCAACGAGTCGGCCACCGCCGAACGCTTCGCGGTCGAGGTCCGCGCCGACGCCTGGATCGAGTTCGACCGCGAGCATCTGCGCCAGGTGATGTGGAACCTGCTGCGCAACGCCGCGCGTTATGCCGGCCCCGAGGACGGCGCGGTGCGCATCGCGCTGCGCGGCTATGCCGGTCGCGTCGAGCTCTCCGTGATCGACAACGGCCCCGGCGTGCCGGCGTCGCGCCAGGGGCAGCTGTTCGAGCCGTTCTTCACCACTGAAGCCAAGGGCACGGGGCTCGGTCTGTACCTCGCGCGCGAGCTGTGCGCCGCCAACCGCGCGACGCTGGAATACGTGAACGACACCTCCGGCGCCCATTTCCGCATCCTGTGCCGGGAGGCGCGCGCCGCTTGAAACGCGCCGCCGCCAACGTCCTCGTCGTCGACGACGAGCCCGACATCCGCGAACTCCTCGAGCTCACGCTGGTGCGCATGGGGCTCGATGTGGCATCGGTCGGCACCATCGCCGAGGCGAAGGAGCGGCTGAAGCAGGAGCGCTACGATCTCTGTCTCACCGACATGCGCCTGGCGGACGGCGAGGGCCTCGACCTCGTGCGCCACATCGCCGCGCATGCCGCCGACGTGCCGGTGGCGGTGATCACCGCGTACGGCAGCGCCGAGAACGCCGTGGCGGCGCTCAAGGCGGGCGCCTTCGACTATGTCTCCAAGCCGGTCGGACTCGAGCAGCTGCGCGCGCTGGTGCGCGCGGCGCTCTCGCTTCCGGACCGCGGCGAGGCGCCAGCGCGCGACCAGCGGCTGCACCGGCGCCTCCTCGGCGAGAGCGCGCCGCTCGCGCAGGTCCGGGAGATGATCGGCAAGCTCGCCCGCACGCAGGCGCCGGTGTACATCTCGGGCGAATCGGGCACCGGCAAGGAGCTCGCGGCGCGCCTGATCCACGAGAACGGCGCGCGCCGCGAGCGGCCCTTCATCCCGGTCAACTGCGGCGCGATCCCGGAGAACCTGATGGAAAGCGAGTTCTTCGGCTACAAGAAGGGCGCCTTTACCGGCGCGGCCGAGGACCGCGAAGGCTTCTTCCAGGCGGCGAACGGCGGGACGCTCTTCCTCGATGAGGTCGCCGACCTGCCGCTCGCCATGCAGGTCAAGCTCCTGCGCGCCATCCAGGAGAAGCGCGTGCGCAAGGTCGGCGCGCCGCAGGAGGACCCGGTCGACGTTCGCATCATCTGCGCTACGCACCAGAAACTCGCGCAGCTCGTCGCCGCGGGACGCTTCCGCCAGGATCTCTTCTACCGCATCAATGTCATCGAGCTCGCCATGCCGCCGTTGCGCGACTGCCGCGACGACATCGCCGTCATCGCGGCGGCGATCCTAGAGCGGCTCGCCACCCAGTCGGGCTCGCCTGCGGCACGCCTGACCGGCGAGGCGCTGGAAGAGCTTCGGCGCTACGATTTCCCGGGCAACATCCGGGAGCTCGAAAACATCCTGGAGCGAGCGCTCGCACTCTCGGGGAGCCGCGAGATCGGTATCGAGGACCTGCGCCTGAGCGCCCCGGCCGGTGCAGAGGACGAGCCGGAAGGCGAAGCGGAGCCCGGGGCGCTGCCGGATTACCTCGACAACCTCGAGCGCAAGGCGATCCTCGAAGCGCTCGGCAAGACCGGCTTCAACCGCACCGCGGCCGCCAAGCTGCTCGGCATCACCTTCCGGCAGCTGCGCTACCGCATGCAGCGCCTGGGCATAAAGGAGGACGACCGGACAAGATGACATTCACGGCTGATCGGGTCGTCGAGTCGCCCAACCAGGACGAACGGCCCCCAGGCACGGAAATCACTCTGCTGGTGGTGCATTCGATCAGCCTGCCGCCGGGGGAGTACGGCGGCGACGCGATCGAGCGCCTGTTCACCAACCGCCTCGACCCTGACGCGCATCCGTATTTCCGCGAGATCGCCGCGCTGCGCGTCTCGTCGCACTTTCTCATCCGGCGCGACGGCGAGCTCGTGCAGTTCGTGCCGGTCGCGCGCCGCGCCTGGCACGCCGGCGTCTCGAGCTGGCGCGCTCGCGAGCGCTGCAACGATTTCTCGATCGGCGTCGAGCTCGAAGGCATGGACGACGCCGCCTTCGCCGATGCGCAGTACGTTCGGTTGACCGAGCTGATTCACTGCCTGCAAGCGGCGCTGCCGTTGCGCGATATCGCCGCGCACAGCGACGTCGCGCCCGGCCGCAAGACCGATCCCGGCCCGGGCTTCGACTGGCCGCGGCTGTTCGCAGCACTCGCGAACCACAACATCTAGTCCACTCTAGGCAATGCGCACCAAGGCGTGGTGTTGCAGCGCCGCAATGCGTCTATATGTAGTGCTTCCTGCGACATCCCGCACAATATTTAGTGGGCGAGCTTGCAAAAAAAAATTCGCGTGTGTACATTGCCCCACAACATCTAGTCACGAACACGTAATACAGCCCTAGATATTGGGTATAGACAGGCAACGGGGAGGCCGACCATGCAGATCGCGCAGGACAACACCGCCGCCGCCCCCGGTTTTGGCGTCGCCCTCGCCGAGGCGGCGGGCAGCGGACGCAGCGTCTTTGCCGATTACAAGGTGATCCGGCGCAACGGCGCCGTGGTCGGCTTCGAGCCCTCGAAGATTTCGGTGGCCATGACCAAGGCGTTCCTCGCCGTGAACGGCGCGCAAGGCGCGGCGTCGGCGCGCATCCGTGAGCTGGTGGGCGGCCTTACCGACGCGGTGGTCGGCGCGCTGCTGCGCCGCCAGCCGCAGGGCGGCACCTTCCACATCGAAGACATCCAGGACCAGGTCGAGCTCGCGCTGATGCGCTCGGGCGAGCACGACGTCGCCCGCGCCTACGTCCTTTATCGCGACGAACGCTCCAAGGCGCGTGCGCAGGACAAGGGCGCCAAAGC
>DASXRW010000255.1:0-30352 GCA_036506355.1 Burkholderiales bacterium | reverse complement strand
GCTCGACAGCGCTTTTAGCCGTTGCTCAACGCTCATTGGGGAAGGCAGAGCGTAGCAGACCGGAATTCGGGGCCAGGGTCGTAATTATCCGGGCCCGCCTTATCCCGACCGTCCGGGCGCTCGAAATAATTACGACCCTGGCCCCGAATTTCCGGAACTGGACGGATATACAGTATCATCTGCGCGTGGAGGTGGCGGACAAGTTCAAAAAACTGAGCGCCGCGCAGCGCGCGGCGGCGTGCCATGGCGCGGGGCCGCTCCTGATTCTCGCCGGCGCCGGCACCGGCAAGACCAATACGCTCGCGCACCGCGTGGCGCACCTCATCCTCGAGGGCGCGAACCCGCAGCGCATCCTGCTCCTCACCTTTTCGCGCCGCGCGGCGATCGAGATGACGCGGCGGGCGCAGCGCATCGTCGGCGAGCTGGCCACCCAGGTCCGCCTGCCGTGGTCTGGCACCTTCCACTCGATCGCCAATCGGCTGATCCGCCGCCATAGCACGCGCGTCGGACTGCAGCCGAACTTCAGCGTGCTCGACCGCGGCGACGCGGCGGACCTGATGGACGTCGTGCGCCACGAGCTCGGCTTCTCCAAGGCCGAGCGCCGCTTCCCGCGCAAGGACACCTGCCTCGCGATCTATTCGCACAAAGTGAACACGCAGGGCGCGCTGCGCGACACGCTGGACGCGCATTTCCCCTGGTGCGCCGAGTGGGAAGAGCAGCTGACGCGCCTCTGCCGCGCCTACGTCGAGCGCAAGCTCGACAACCAGGCGCTCGACTACGACGATCTCCTGCTCTATTGGCACGCGATGCTCGGCGACGAGCGCCTGGCGCGCGACATCGGCAGCGGCTTCGACCACCTCCTGGTCGACGAGTACCAGGACACCAACGTGCTGCAGGCGGAGATCCTCGCGCGCCTGCGCCCCGACGGCAAAGGCCTCACGGTGGTCGGCGACGACGCGCAGGCGATCTACTCCTTCCGCGCCGCCACCGTCGACAACATCCGCGGCTTCGCCGCCGCATTTTCTTCCGATGTTGTTTCTCTGGAGGAAAACTATCGCTCGACGCAATCCATCCTCGACGCGGCCAACGCGCTCATCGGCAAGCAGCTGCGCTCGGTCGGGGACGCGGGCGCGAAGCCGCGCTACGTGACGCTGGCCGACGATGCCGCGCAGGCCAACTATGTGGTCACCAAGGTTCTGGAGCACCGCGAGCGCGGCACAGCTCTTAAGCACCAGGCGGTGCTCTTCCGCAGTTCGCACCACAGCGACGTGCTGGAGCTCGAGCTGGTGCGCCGGAACATTCCCTACGTGAAGTACGGCGGCCTGAAATTCCTGGAAGCCGCGCACGTCAAGGATCTGTTGGCCGTGCTGCGCTGGGCCGACAACCCGAAGAATCGCATCGCCGCGTTCCGCGCGCTGCAGCTCCTGCCCGGCGTCGGGCCGGCGACGGCGCAGCACGCTTACACCCGGTTTGAAATCGCCGGCTGGGACTCGCTCGGCCCGATGGACGCTGCACTCGCCCGGTTGCTCACGTCGATCGCACAGCCCGAAGCGCCATGGGCGGGCCAGGTGGCGCGAGTGCGCGAGTGGTACGAGCCGCATCTCCAGCGCATCTATGAGCAGGCGCAGGTGCGCGCCGCAGACCTCGTGCAGCTGGAACGCATCGCCACGAACTTCAAGGACCGGGAAACATTTCTGGCCGAGCTGGCGCTCGATCCGCCCGCGGCCACGGGCGATCTCTCGGGCGATCCGCATCTGGACGAGGACTATCTGGTGCTCTCCACGGTGCACTCGGCGAAGGGACAGGAATGGGCCGCGGTGTACGTGCTGAACGTGAACGACGGCAGCTTCCCGTCGGAGTTCTCGACGGGAAGCGCGGCGCTCATCGAGGAGGAGAAGCGCCTGCTCTACGTCGCCATGACGCGCGCGAAGAGCGACCTCGATCTCATCGCACCGCTCAGGTACTACGTCACGCAGCAGACGCGCATGGGCGATCGCCACGTCTACGGCGCGAAGAGCCGCTTCCTCACGAAGGCGGTAATGGCTTGCCTGGAGGAGCGTGTCTGGGACGAAATTGCGCCCGTGGACGTGGGCAAAAAGCTGCGCGCCATGTGGTGAAAATCGCCAGTGGACGCGTCACGACAAATATTTTTTGCATTGCGGTTTTGACCGGGAAAAGCCGTGTAGTGCTCCTGCCTATGAATTGGGCAGCGCGCCGCGTATGTGCTTGAAATAAAAGAGCGGCACCGCGCGTGTCGGGAGCTCCCGACAGCAACTACAACTACACCGCTATCGAATTTTCAGTCTTCCCCACTGTCGTATTAGCCGCTACAGTTCGTAGCGGTTCGTAGCGTTTTTCACTAGGGAGGACGGAGGCGATGGGAGGACAACGAAGGATCGCGCGCGCACTAGTACGCACTGCGGCGCTCACCGGCGCGCTGCTGGCCGGCCTCGTCGCCACCGCGGCGAACGCCCAAGAAGACCACTCCTATTACGGCCCGCGGCTCGTCGAAGAAAAAGTGCGCATCCCCGCGCCGAACGGCCGCACCATCGCCGCGACGATCCTGCGCCCCGACGCGCAAGGACCCTACGGCGCGATCATCCTGAACCATGGCGTCTCGGCTTCCGCGCGCGAGCGGGCGCGCGAATCATCCGATCTCCTGATCAATGCCGCTGCCGTCTTCGCTCGGCGCGGCTACGTCGTCGTGATGCCGCTGCGCCGCGGCTTCGGCGCGACCGGCGGCGAGATGGCCGAGGATCCGGGCTCCTGCAGCAATCCCGATTACAAGAGCGCCGAGCAGAACGCGGCGGATGACGTGATGGCGGCGTACGACTACGCGCGCGCGCTGCCCTACGTCGACGCCAACCGCATGATGCTCGCCGGCCAGTCGGCGGGCGGCATGGTATCGGTGTTCACCGCCGGCACGCGCCAGCCGCAGGGCCTCGTCGCGGTGCTCGCCTTCGCCGCGGGACGCGGCGGCGACCCGGAAGTGAATCCCGGCGTGCCCTGCGCGATCGAGCCGGTGGCGCGCGTGTTCGACTCGCTCGGCAAGAACGTCCGCGTGCCGGTGCTCTTCCACTACGCCGAGAACGATCTCTTCTTCAGCCCGAAGGTGTCGCGCGGCTGGTACGAGCGCTTCAACGCCGCCGGCGCGAACGCCGAGTACGTGTTGCAGCCGGCGTTCGGCAAGGACGGCCACTACCTCTTCGGCGACACGCTCGGCGTGCGCTACTGGCTGCCGAGCGTCGAGGGCTTCCTCGCCAAGCACGGCGTCGCTTTCACGCGGCTCGACTCCGCCGATCCGGAGCGCCAGCCGCTGCTTGCGCTCGACCGCGTGCCGAACATCAAGAGCGATGCCTGCAAAGGCCTCTACCGCGCCTTCCTCGAGTCGCCTGGCCCGCGCGCCTATGCCGTGAGCGCCGATGGCCGCTGCGGCTTCGCCGGCGGCCTCAACGATGCGAAAGACGTCGCGATGAGGCAATGCGGCAACGTCGCGAAGGGCGGCTGCATGCTCTACGCGGTCGACGACGCGGTGATCTGGAAGGAATCGATCGCCGGCCAGGGCGGCGCGGCGCCCGCATCCCGGTGATGCACTTCTCGATCGTCCACCAGCAGGAGAAAGACGGCCGCTGGGCGGCGCAGGTGCCCGAGTTCCCGCAGCTCGTCGCCTACGGCGCGACCAAGGAAGAGGCGACGCAGAAGGCCGAGATCCTTGCGCTCATCGCGCTCGCCGAGAAGCGCTTTCGCCTCGGACGCGGAGCGCCCCCCCGCATCACAAACTAGGCAATTCCGTACAACGTCCGTAATTATTCGGCGCGCCTGCCGAACTCCAGAAACTAAAAACCCCGCCGATGCGGGGTTTGTCTTCAGACCGGGACCGGCTCCGCGTCCCGGCTCTTGTCGGGCACCGGCTCCTTCGGCTTCTGCTCCTTCGCCTGGCGCTCCTCTTCACGGCGTTGCAGCTCCCTGCGCGCTTCCTCGGCCCTGCGTTGCTGATACGCCCAGTCGAACTCGTAGCACATAGGCACCTCCGTTAAGTTCGCCACCCCATGCTAGGCTCGTCGCACGGTGAAATCAACGGTGGATGACAAGGAAAATCTGCTGCGCGAGGACCGCCGTTTGCTGGGGCGGCTGCTCGGCGAGGTGATCCGCGACCAGGCGGGCGCCGAGGCGCTCGAGCGCATCGAGCGCATCCGGCAGGCCGCAGTGACTTTCCGCAAGGAGAACACCAGCCAGGCGGAGCTCGATCGCCTGCTGAACGCGCTCGATATCGACCAGACGATGGACGTGGTGCGCGCGTTCAGCTTCTTCTCGCATCTGCTCAACATCGCCGAGGACGAGCAGCAGCATCGCCGGCGCCGCGCGCACGCGCAGGCCGGCTCGCCGCGGCGGCCGGGCAGCCTGTCGCACGCGCTCGACGAGGTGCGCCACGTCGGCGTGGAAAAGCTGCTGGAATGGTTCGCGCGCGCGCAGGTGAGCCCGGTGCTCACCGCGCATCCGACCGAGGTGCAGCGCCAGAGCATCCTCGAATGCGAGCGCGAAATCGCGCGGCTGATCGCCAAGCCGCAAAGCGCGGAGCGCGACGAGGCAATCCATGCCGAGGTGCTGCGCCTCTGGCTCACCTCGATGCTGCGCCTCACCAAGCTGCAGGTCGCCGATGAGGTGACGAACGGCATCAATTACTTCCGCCTGACATTCCTGCAGGAGCTGCCACGGCTTTATGCTGAGTTCGAGCACGCCTTGATGGAACGCTTCGCTCTCGAGGCACTGCCGTCGCTGCCGCCGTTTCTCACGGTGGGGAGCTGGATCGGCGGCGATCGCGATGGCAACCCGAACGTGGATGCAGGCGTGCTGCGCACGGCGCAGGTCCTGCATGCCCGGCTGCTGTTCGCGCATTACCTGGAGGAGGTGAACCTGCTCGGCCGCGAGCTCGGCCTTTCGGCGCGCCTTTCCACTGTGCCGGCCCAGGTCCATGCGCTCGCCGAGCGCTCGGCCGATCTTTCGCCGCACCGGCAGGACGAGCCTTACCGCCGCGCGATCACCGGCATCTACGCACGCCTTGCGGCGAGCGCCGAAGCGCTGGCGCAGCACATGGCGGCGCCGGCGCCGATTGGCAAAGCTGCGCCTTATGCATCGGTAGAGGAATTCGCCGCCGAGTTGGAGATCATCGCTGCGGCGCTGAAGAAGCAGGGCGCCGCGCTGCTCACCACCGGGCGGCTGCGCGCGCTCCAGCGCAAGCTGTCGCTCTTCGGCTTCCATCTCGCGCCGCTCGACCTGCGGCAGAGCTCGGATGTGCACGAGGCGGCGGTGGACGAGCTCCTCGCGCGCGCGGGCATCGCGGGTTACCAGGGAATGGACGAGCGGGCTCGCAGAGCGCTTTTGGCAAAGGAGCTGGCGAGTCCCCGGCCGCTGCGCTCGCCGTACGTCGAGTATTCGCCGCTCGTCCAGAAGGAGCTCTCGATCCTCGAAGCGGCGGCGGAAGGCCGGCGGCGTTTCGGCGCGCGCGCCGTGCCGCGCTACGTGATCTCGCACTGCGACGCCGTGTCGGACCTGCTGGAAGTCGGCGTGCTGCTGCGCGAGGCGGGGCTGGTCAAGCCCGGCACGGCGGCGCCGCTCGAGATCGACATCGTGCCGCTGTTCGAATCCATCGCCGACCTCGCGAATTGCGGGCAGGTCATGGCCGCCGCGCTCGAGTTGCCCATATACAAGAGCTGGGTGGCGGGCCGCGGCGGCGAGCACGAGGTGATGCTCGGCTATTCCGACAGCAACAAGGATGGCGGCTACGTGACGTCCAACTGGGCGCTCTACAAGGCGGCGGAGGAGCTCCTCGCGGTGTGCAAGCCGCGCGGCGTGCGGCTGCGCCTGTTCCACGGGCGCGGCGGCACGATCGGCCGCGGCGGCGGGCCGAGCTACGACGCGGTGCTCGCGCAGCCGCCGGCGACGGTCGACGGCGCGCTGCGCCTGACGGAGCAGGGCGAGGTGATCGCGAGCAAGTACGCCGATCCCGAGGGCGGGCGGCGCAACCTCGAGACGCTCGCCGCGGCGACGCTCGAAGCGAGCCTCGCGCGCCGCGCGCCGGCCGAGCGCCAGGCGCGGCACGTGCAGATCATGGAGGAGCTCTCGGCGGCCGCGTTCGCCGCGTACCGCGGCCTGGTGAAGGAGACGCCGGGCTTCATCGACTACTGGCACCAGTCGACGCCGATCGCCGAGCTCTCCGAGCTCAACATCGGCAGCCGGCCGGCATCGCGCCACGCGACGCACACGATCGAGGACATCCGCGCGATTCCGTGGGTGTTCAGCTGGAGCCAGTCGCGCCTGATGCTGCCGGGCTGGTACGGCTTCGGCGCCGCCGTGGACCAGTGGCTCAATTCGAAGCGCGGAAAAATCGAGGAGCTGCGCGAGATGCACCAGAGCTGGCCGTTTTTCCGCTCGGTGCTCTCCAACCTCGACATGGTGCTCGCCAAGACCGACCTCGCGATTGCCTCGCGCTACGCGGGGCTCGTGCCCGACGCCGAGCTGCGCGCCGAGGTGTTCGGCCGCATCGAGGCGGAATGGCACCGCGCGCGGCGCTGGCTCGCCGCGATCACCGGGCGCACCGAGCTCCTCGCCGACAATCCCACGCTCGCGCGCTCGATCCGCAACCGCTTTCCCTATCTAGATCCGCTCAATCATCTGCAGGTCGAGCTCCTGCGCCGGCATCGCGCCGACGGCGGCGACGAGCGCCTGTTGCGCGCCATCCACCTGACGATCAACGGCGTTGCCGCCGGCCTCAGGAACAGCGGCTGATTCGTGGACTACCGCAGCCAAGCCCTCAAGATCCTGCCGCACATCTGCACCCGGTGCGCGCGCGAATTTTCCGGCAAGCGTCTGCGCGAGCTCACCGTGCATCACAAGGACGGCAACCACGATAACAATCCGCCCGACGGCTCGAACTGGGAGCTGCTGTGCGTCTATTGCCACGAGAACGAGCATGCGCGCATCGTCGACTCGCAGGCGGGCGGCGCGGCGAAGCAGTCCGAGCCGGCGCCGGCGAAGCATCGGCCGCTCGCCGAGCTGGACAAGCTGCTCAAGAAAAAATAGTTGCGCTAGCTGCCGGAGAGGGTGCGCTTCGCCCAGTCGAGCACGATGGCGAGACGCGGCGCCAGGAGCTCTTCGGCCTCGTCGTAGGTGACCCAGCGGTATTCGTGGTGCTCGGGGCGGCCGAGCTCCTTGGAGACGGGGAGCTCGATCTCGACTTCCTCGGTTTCGCCGAGGTAGTAGCGCGCGACCTTGTGGCCCGAGTAGGGCAGCGTCTCTTTGTATTCCTCGCCGAAGGGGAAATCGACGCCGGAGAGGCCGGTCTCTTCCTTAAGTTCCCGCTTCGCGCAGGCGAGCTGGTCTTCGCCCGGATCGACCAGGCCCTTGGGGAAATCCCAGTTGCTGTACGCGCGGAGTACCAGGTAGTAGATGCCGCGCCCGGTGCGGCGGAACACGACCACGCCCGCCGCGCGCGGTGGCGCCTTGGTCTTCATCCGGGGAATGCTACTGAAATAAATCGGGGTCAGTCACCTGACCCCGATTATTAGATGCTCGCCGCCCGAGCGGGCCCTAGCCAGAGGAGGAGGAGGTAGGCGTCGGATTTACTCGGACGGCGAGGCAAGCCTCAATTAATGCGCGCTGCGCGGCGTTTGAAACTTCGCCGTGAATGCGTTCTTGACGCGCGCCAGTGCTTCGATCGCGCCGTCGAGCGCGAGTTCCCAGCGTTCCGCACGCTCGAGCTCGGCGATATGGCGCGCGCGCACCTGCGCGGGCAGCGAGGCCGCAGCGTCCTTCCAGAACTTGGTCTTAAGCATGTCGCAATCCTTTCCCTTCTTCGAACAGATGTCGCAGGGCATTGAACGCGCGACGTGCGAGCCGCGCCATCTCGCGCGAACGCGCAGTGCGGGCCGCACGCTCGAGCGCGTACAATTCCTCTGCCGTCGGGTATCGCATCAAGTCGCGGTTTTTCATGCAATGAATGTAGGGCCGCAGGGCCGCGACTACAAACGATGAAATCTCACCTCTCGCATAAGAAAAAATGATCTATCGCCTTCCGCCCCTCAACGCCCTGCGGGTATTCGAGGCCGCGGCGCGCCACCTTTCGTTCAAGGAGGCGGCCAATGAGCTGTCGATCACGCAGGCTGCCGTAAGTCATCAGATCAAAAGCCTGGAGGACTATCTCGGCGTGCTGCTCTTCAAGCGCGCCGGGCGCGGCGTGCAGCTCACGGAAGCCGCGCGCGCCTGCCTGCCGAAGCTGCGCGAGGGCTTCGATTCGCTCGCCGCCGCCGTGGAGATGATTCACCTGCGGGCCGATGAGACCGATCTGCAGATCACCGCGCCGCCGGTCTTCACCGCGCGCTGGCTGATGCCGCGCCTCGCGGACTTCGCCAGGCGCGAGCCGAAGATCGACGTGCGCGTGGTGTCTTCGAGCAAGATGGTCGACGCCGGTGCCCTGGACTCCGCATCCATCACCAGTAATTTGGATCTGAGGAGCGATACGTCGGGCGTCGAGATCCATCTCGGCGCCGGCGACTATCCGGGCTACCGCGCCGATCGCCTGTTCGGCGTCTCCACCGTCGCCGTGGCGAGCCCGGAGCTGGTGAAGGGCGCACCGCCGATCCGCGAGCCGGCCGATCTCGCGAGCCACACGCTGCTCCACGACGACGCGATGGATCTCGTCGCGCACGGGCATGCGTGGGAGAAATGGCTCGAGGTCGCCGGTGTGGCCGACAAGGTCGACGGCACGCGCGGGCCGCATTTCTCCTCCAACATACTTTCGCTGGAAGCGGCCTCCCAGAAATTGGGTATCGCGCTCGCGCTGCGTCCATTGGTCGATGCAGATCTCGCCTCCGGCCGCCTTTGCGCGCCGTTCAAGGTGGAGCTCAAGCCCCAATCGGCCTATTACCTGGTGTGTCCTGAGGTCATTGCCGAGCGCCCGGCGGTCGTGGCGTTCCGCAAGTGGCTGCTCGCGCAGGCCAAAGAAAGGCAGGGACGCAGCACCGCCACGGCGCGCGGATAGACCCCACGGCATCGGGAAACCCCTAAAGGTCAGGGGTGCATTTCTTGCAGCAGGCTTGATTCAGGCTTTTTCGCCGCCATCTAGCCGCCGTGAGATCCCGCGATATTTCCAACTGGATGTGGAGCGAAGCCCTGTCGATGCTGGATAGGGCCGAGCGGCTGCAGCGGCAGTTCTTCCACCACTCAGCGGCGTCGGGGGCGGTTTCCTGGGAGCCGCCGGTCGACATCACCGAGAGTGCCGAGCACCTCCAGGTGCAGGTGGCGCTCCCCGGCGTGCCTGCCGATTCGATCACCATCGCGCTCGACCCGGCGGGACTCACCATCTCGGCCGCGCGGCCGTTTCCCTGCGGCGGCGACACGCAGCACATCCATCGCATCGAGATTCCCTACGGCCGCTTCGAGCGCCAGATCGGCCTGCCGCTCGGCGATCCCTACGCGCCGCTCGAGCTGATCGACAAAAAGCTGGGCGACGGCGTGCTCACGCTCGTTTTCAAAAAGAAGGAAGGCGCATGAACACCAAGGTACTGGCGCAGGACCACGCTTCCACTTCGCCCGGGACCGCGGAGAAGCCGCGCGGCGGCGCGATGAAGCCGCTGCCCGAGGACGCGCTGATCCTCATCCCGATGAGGAACACGGTGCTGTTCCCCGGCGTGATCTCGCCGATCACGGTCGGCCGGCCGAGCTCGGTCGCCGCCGCGCAGGAAGCGGTGCGCTCGGAGCGCAAGGTCGGCTTCCTCCTGCAGCGCGACCCGCAGAAGAACGAGGTCACGCCGCAGGATCTCTACTGGGTCGGCACCGCGGGCCAGGTGGTGCGCTACATCACCGGCGGCGAAGGCGCGCACCACATGGTGGTGCAGGGGAGTAGCCGCTTCCGCGCGCTCGAATTCCTCGAGGGCTGGCCGTTCCTCGTCGCGCGCGTGCAGTACATCGACACGCCGGAGGAAATGAACCCGGATATCGAGGCGCGCTTCCTCCAATTGAAGGCGCAGGCGGTCGAGGCGATCCAGCTCCTGCCGAACGCGCCTGAGGAGCTCGCCGTCGTGGTGCAGGGGCTCACTTCGCCGGCGATGCTCGCCGACATGGTCGGCAACCTGCTCGACATCAAGCTCGAGGACAAGCAGCGACTCCTGGAAACGTTCGACCTGCCCACAAGGCTGGACCGCGTGCTCTCGATGCTCTCCGAGCGCGTCGGCGTGCTGCGCATCTCCAAGGAGATCGGCGACAAGACCAAGAAGGAATTCGACGAGAGACAAAGGGAGCATGTGCTGCGCGAGCAGATGCGCCAGATCCAGAAGGAGCTCGGCGAGGACGAGGACACCGGCGCCGAGCTGGCGGAGCTGAAGAAGCAGATCGACGAGGCCGGCATGCCCGAGGACGTGCACAAGCACGCCGCGAAGGAGCTGAAGCGCCTGCAGCGCATGGGCGAGGGCTCGGCCGAGGGCTCGATGCTGCGCACGTACCTCGAATGGCTAGCCGAGCTGCCGTGGAAAGATGTTGAACAAAAGGAAATAAATATCGCGGAAGCGCGGCGCATCCTGGACGAGGATCACTACGGGCTCGACAAGATCAAGAAGCGCATTCTCGAGCACCTGGCGGTGCGCAAGCTCAATCCCACGGGAAAGAGTCCCATCCTGTGCTTCGTCGGCCCGCCGGGGGTCGGCAAGACCTCGCTCGGCCAGTCGATCGCGCGCGCCACGGGGCGCAAATTCCAGAGGATCGCGCTCGGCGGCGTGCACGACGAGGCCGAGATCCGCGGCCACCGGCGCACCTACATCGGCGCGCTGCCGGGCAACGTGATCCAGGCGCTGCGCCGCGCCGAGTCGAAGAACACGGTGCTGATGTTCGACGAGATCGACAAGCTCGGCCAGGGCGGCTTCCACGGCGACCCGTCGAGCGCGCTGCTGGAAGTGCTGGATCCCGAGCAGAACGCCCATTTCAGGGACAACTATCTGGGCGTCGACTTCGACCTGTCGAAGGTGATGTTCATCACCACCGCGAACATGCTCGACACGATCCCGGGGCCGCTGCGCGACCGGATGGAGATCATCCAGCTCCCGGGCTACACCGAGGAGGAAAAGCTGGAAATCGCGAAGCGCTACCTGGTCAAGCGCCAGCTCGAAGCCAACGGTCTGAAGAGCGCCGACAAGGCGATCGAGGACTTCGTCCTGGGCGACGACGTGCTGCGCACCATCATCGGCGATTACACCCGTGAAGCGGGCGTGCGCAACCTGGAGCGGGAAATCGGCGCAGTGCTGCGCCATGTGGCGATGCAGGTGGCCGAGGGCCGCGCCGAGAAGGTCAGAGTGACGCTCGAGGACCTCCACACCATCCTCGGCGCGCGGCGCTTCGAAAACGAAGTCGCCCAACGCACCGCGGTGCCGGGCGTGGCGACCGGGCTCGCCTGGACGCCGGTGGGCGGCGACATCCTCTTCATCGAGGCTTCCAAGGTGCCCGGCTCGGGCAAGCTGATCCTCACCGGCCAGCTCGGCGAGGTGATGAAGGAATCCGCGCAGGCCGCGCTCACGCTGTCGCGCTCGTTCGTGGGCGAGACGCTCGAGAAGAGCGACGTGCACATCCACGTGCCGGCGGGCGCGACGCCGAAGGACGGCCCGAGCGCGGGCGTGGCGATGTTTCTCGCCATCGTCTCGCTGCTCCTCGACGTCCCGGTGCGCAACGACGTCGCGATGACGGGCGAGATCTCGCTGCGCGGCCTGGTGCTGCCGATCGGCGGCGTGAAGGAGAAGACCCTCGCGGCGCTGCGCGCCGGGATCAGGACGGTGATGCTGCCCAGGCGCAACGAGAATGACCTCGAGGACGTGCCCGCCGAGGCGAAGGCGAAGCTCGAATTCGTTTTCCTCGAGCGCGTCGAGGACGCCATCAGGACCGCGATCGGCGAGCTGCCGAAGCGCGCGAAGAAAGCGGCCTAAATCGGGGTCAGACCCCTCGCGCCTCTACTTCGAGGCGCGGGGCGCGATGCCGGGGGCGGTCCGGGGCAGGGGAAGGTCGAGCGGCGCGGGCACCGGCTTGGAGACGGCAACTGGACGCGAGCTACGCGCTTCTGCGCGTATCGGCAGGCGATCGAGCATCTGCAGCAGGGCGCGCCTCTTCGCTTCACGACGGCGGGAGATCAGCAACGGACTTTCCTTTCCGAGAATCGCGGCCAGGGACTCGTGGATCCAGAGCGGGGGATGCGCAAAGGCGGGTTCCTGCGGGAGCTTCGTGGTCCTTGACCGGCGGGGTATTGCGTCGAACACAGCGGGATTGATTTTAGCGGAGGAGATGTTGAACAATCATCTAGCGCCGCCGCAACGCCGGTTGCGGCAGAAAAGCGAGCACAATCAGTTACATCTTCAGCGCTCGGCAGACCTTAAAATGCGCCCAGTGAAAACCGCTCTCATCTTGGCCGCTTCGGCCACTTCTGTCCTGCTCGTGGGCTGCAGCGCCAACCCGGTCACGGGGCGCAGCCAGCTGATGGTGGTGCCCGAGTCGATGGCGATCAGCCAGTCGGCCGCCGCCTACAACAGCATGATGGGCGGCCTGTCGAAGAAGAAGCAGGTCGAGACCGGCACGGCGCGCGCCGACAAGGTGCGCGAGATCACCGACCGCCTGATCGCGCAGGCGGTGCGCTTCCGGCCGGATTCCGCGAAGTGGAAGTGGGAAGTGCAGCTGATCAACGATCCGAAGACCGTCAACGCCTTCTGCATGGCGGGCGGCAAGATGGCGATCTACAGCGGCATGTGGGAGAAGCTGAAGGCGACCGACGACGAGATCGCGCAGGTGATGGGCCACGAGATCGGCCACGCGCTCGCCAACCACACGCAGGAGCGCATGTCGATCGCCTACAGCACCGGCATCGGCACCGAGCTCCTGGCGATCGCGCTCGGCGCGCAGAATAACACCGCAGCGCTGATGCAGATGGCGGCGGTCACGGCGATCCAGCTGCCGAACAGCCGCGAGAGCGAGTCGGAAGCCGACCAGATCGGCATCGAGCTCGCGGCGCGCGCGGGCTACGACCCGGCGGCCGCGGTGACGCTGTGGGACAAGATGGGCAAGCTCGCCGACGGCAAGGCGCCGCCCGAATTCCTCTCGACGCATCCGTCGCCCGAGCACCGCGCGGCGAAGCTGAAGGAGCTCGGCACCAAGGTGCAGCCCTACTACGTCGCGGCGAAGAGCGCCGCGCCGGGCGAAGCGCCGCGCTTCCTCAACGCCGGCGAGGGCGCGAACGAGCGCGTCGTGACGCGCGCGGGCGAGATGACGCGCGACGAGTACGCGGCCAAGGTGGCGAAGGAAGGCGAGACGCTCACCTTCCTCTCCGAGCCCTTCGAGCACTTCAAGCGCGGCGACACCGTGTTCGACTGCCGCCTGCAATGCGGCATCTCCTATTCGAAGCGCAAGGGCGACTGGAAGCGGCTGCACGAGAGACAACAATGGCGCGACCTCGCCGTGTCGGTGCTGCAGGCCGGCTATCTCACCGACTACTCGTACTTCATGCTCGCCGAAGCGGCGAAGGGCATGGGGCTCAAGGAAGCCTCCGCGGCTTACTACAAGCGCGCGCTCGAGGCCGGCCAGGAGTACGGCTGCGGCGACGACTGCGGCGGCTTCGACGTGCAGAAAAGCTCGAAGGCCGCGCTCGCGCTCAAGTAGATAGTCCGTTTGTCGTGACGTCGCGTTGCGACGTCGACAGCCCTCCACCGCATCTCGCTGGAGCTTCGCGACAATATGACGCTGGGTGCGGCGATAGCGCGCGGCTGCGGTGCTGGGCAGAATGCGATCCGCGGTGAGAAAAAAAAGAGGGCACGCCCGCTAGAACGTGCCCTCCGGTACTGACCACTGCTTTGGCGATCGGACGACGACTACACCTTGTTTGGCACTGCCGTGGACCGGCTACTGGTTCAGTCGGTCTCTCGGACTGGCGCTGGTAACAGCGTGCTGGCCGCTGCATCCGGTGCTGTCGGTCATCTCCTACAGCACGGTCGCCATCGTACGACCCCCCTCTCGTGTTTCTCAGCTTGATCCCGTAGTCCTGTAGGACTAGTCCCAGCGCCGCCCTGCCGCGCCACCCGGCTGGCGAGAATGCGTCCATGACCGAAGAAAAGCGCCGCCGCACCATCCTCATCGTCGACGACGAGCCCGCGATCCGGGAGTTGCTGAAAGTGCAGCTCGCCGGCGAAGGCTACGAGGTGGTGATGGCCGAGGACGCGCGCGGCGCCGCGCGCCTGGTGCGCGAGGCGAAGCCCGACCTGATGATCGTCGATGCGCACATGCCCTACGTGAGCGGCCTCGACTTCGTCTCCGCCGTGATCGTCGACTCGTCGATGCCCTGGGTGCCGGTGATCTTCATCACCGGCCGCTCGGAGCTGCGCAGCGACGCTGAAGCGCTCGGCTCGGCCTGCCTGGTGAAGCCTTTCCTCGCCGCGCGCCTCACGGAGCTCGTGGAGCGCGTTCTGCGCTCGCAGGAGCGCCTCTACGCCGCCGCCGGCATCGGCCATAGCGCCGACATGCGCAAGGCGCTGGGCGCGGCATAAGCAAGCGCTGTTCCGTGAATCGCGCACAGGCGCCGAGGTAAATCGGTCACTGCATTCGCGCGCTGGGAGCTATCCAATGACGGCGTGCATTCGATGCAGGCCGCCGTGGCAGACAACTCCGTTACCCGCACCCTCGCGCTCGCCTCGCGCACCATCGGCGGCCCCGAGCGCTTGGCCGAGCATCTCGGCGTCGCGGAGGAGCTGCTGCAGGAATGGCTGGAAGGAAAGCGCGAGCCGCCGACGGCGATCTACGTGCGCGCGCTCGAGCTCGTGGCGCTCGGGCCTTTCGCCGCGCCGCACCGCGGCCGGGAACGCGCGAAGAAAAAGTCCTGACGTAACACTCGCGTCACGCCCGCGTCATCATGAGCGGCCGCGATTCCCGGATGAACGCAATCCGGCGTAACAAAAGCCGCAGAATCAGGGTTTTCACTGTCGCGACGCCGCGTCGCGACGTCGCCGGGGGCGCAGTGCGAAATCGGCGAACCGCGACAATGTGACGCCGCGCGCGGCGATAGCGGCGCTCGCGGCAAGGGCGCACTATGCTTTCCAGAGCGGGAAAAAAAAGAGGGCACGCCCGCTAGACGTGCCCTCCGGTACTGCCCACTCTGGCGATCAGACGGCGACTACACTTTGTTTGGCGCTGCCGGGGACCGGCTCCTGGTTCAGTCGGTCTCTCGGACTGGCGCTGCTAACAGCGTGACGGCCACTCATCCGAACCTGTGTAGGTGACTGCCTACACAGGTCAGCATCTTCCGACCTCCCTCATTTCGGCGCTACGTGCCTGTCGCCGAATCGCGTAGTCCGGTAGGACTAATTGAGGCAATCCGTCACGGAGCCGCTAACATAGCGGCCCGCATGGCCGGCACGCGCATCGAGAAGGACAGCTTCGGGCCGATCGAGGTCCCCGCCGAGCGGCTGTGGGGCGCGCAGACCGAGCGCAGCCGGCGCTTCTTTCGCATTTCGACCGAGCGCATGCCGCTCGCCGTGGTCTACGCGCTCGCCGCGGTGAAGCAGGCGGCCGCCCAGACCAATCACGCGCTCGGGCTGCTGGACCCCAGAAAAGCGGACGCGATCCAGCGCGCCGCCGCCGAAGTGCTCGCTGGAAAGCACGATGCCGAGTTCCCGCTCGCCGTGTGGCAGACCGGCTCGGGCACGCAGAGCAACATGAACGTCAACGAAGTGCTCGCCAACCGCGCCTCCGAGCTGCTCGGCGGCGAGCGCGGCCAGAAGCGCCTCGTGCACCCGAACGACGACGTCAACATGGGCCAGTCGTCGAACGACGTGTTTCCCACCGCCATGCACATCGCCGCCGCGCGAGCGATCCATGACGATCTGTTGCCGGCGACTCAGGCGCTGCGCGACACGCTGGCGCAGAAGCGCGATGCATTCGCCGCGGTGATCAAGATCGGGCGCACGCACCTGCAGGATGCGACGCCGCTTTCGCTCGGACAGGAATTCTCGGGCTACGTCGATCAGCTCGAGCAGGCGCAGGCGGCGCTGCGCGCGGTGCTGCCTGGACTGTGCCGCCTGGCGATTGGCGGCACTGCGGTGGGCACCGGGCTCAACACGCACCCGGAGTTCGCGCGGCGCGTATGCCAATTACTCGCGCAGCAGAGCGGCTTGCCATTCGCGGAAGCGCCCAACAAATTCGCGGCGCTTGCGGGCCATGAGGCACTGGTATTTGCGCATGGCGCGATGAAGACGGCGGCGACGGCGCTGTTCAAGATCGCGAATGACGTGCGCCTGCTCGCCTCGGGGCCGCGCTCGGGGCTCGCCGAGCTGCGCATCCCGGAGAACGAGCCCGGGAGCTCGATCATGCCGGGCAAGGTCAACCCGACGCAGGCCGAGGCGCTCACCATGCTGTGCGCGCAGGTCATGGCGAACGATGTCGCGGTCAATATCGGCGGCGCCTCCGGGCACCTCGAGCTCAATGTCTACAAGCCGCTCATCATCCACGCCTTCCTGCAGAGCGCGCGGCTGCTCGCCGACGGCGCGCGCTCGTTCGAGGAGCACTGCGCGCGCGGCATCGAGGCCGACCGCGCGCGCATCGCCGAGCTGCTCGAGCGCTCGCTGATGCTGGTGACCGCGCTCGCGCCGCACATCGGCTACGACCGCGCCGCGGAGATCGCGAAAAAGGCGCACCGCGAGGGCAGCACGCTGCGCGAGGCGGCGCTCGCGCTCGGCTATGTGAGCGCGCAGGATTTCGACCACTGGGTAAAGCCCGAAGCGATGATCGGGCCGAAGGCGTGAAACGGCGGGCATTTCTTCTCGCTGCGCTGGCCGTGGCGGGGCCCGTTTGGGCAGCGGCAGCGCGCTATGAGCGCGGGCTGCTCTGGCGCGTGAGCCGCAAAGGCCTGGCGCCGAGCCATGTCTACGGCACGATTCACGACGCGGACGCGCGCGCTGCCGAATTACCAGCGAGCGTAGCCGCGGCCTTCGGGCGCTCGCGCAGCCTCATGGTCGAGTTCCTGCCCGATGCTTACACGCAGGAGCGTTTCCTCGAGGCGGCGATGTTCCTCGACCGGCAGACGCTTGAGGAGAAAATCGGCGCCGAGGACTTCGCGCGCGTGCTCGACGAGCTCGCGCCGATCGGCCTGCCGCGCGAGTTCGTCAACAAGCTCAAGCCCTGGGGCGCGCTGATCAACCTGCGCCGTACGCCGGCGAGCGCGGCCACCAGCCTCGACGCACAGCTCATCGGCCAGGCCCGCGCACGCCGCATGCCGGTCGCGCAGATCGAGGGGGTCGAAGAGCAGATCTTCACCTTCGACGAATGCCCGATGGAATCGCAGGTGGCGCTTCTCAAGCACAGCCTCGCGCATCGCGAAGAGCTGATCGAGCTCGCCGCCGGCACGATGGCCGCGTACCTGGAGCGCGATCTCGCGGCGATCTGGCGCCTGCGCGAGCGCTTCATCGCGCGCTACCCCGAGGTGGCGGCGCACCAGGCGATCATGACCAAGCGCGTGCTGCACGATCGCAGCGTGGTGATGGCCTTCCGCATGCAGCGCGAGCTGCGCCGGGGCGATGCCTTCGTCGCGCTCGGCGCGCTGCACCTGTACGGCCCGCAGGGCGTGCTCGCGCTGCTCGAGCGCGACGGCTATCGCGCGGCGCGGGTGTACTAGTTGCTCGTCGTCCTGATCTCCGGCCGCGGCAGCAACATGCAGGCTCTGGTCGAGGCCGGCCTGCCGGTCGCCGCCGTGATCAGCAACCGCGCCGATGCCGGCGGGCTCGAGTTTGCCCGCGCGCGCAAGATCCCGACCGCCGTGGTCGATCACGCCAGGTTCGCGAGCCGCGAAGCCTTCGACGAGGCGCTGGCGCGAGAGATCGACCGCCACCGCCCGCGCCTCGTGGCGCTCGCGGGATTCATGCGTGTGCTGACGCCGGAGTTCGTGGCGCGCTATCACAACCGGCTGATGAACATCCATCCGTCTCTGCTGCCCGCGTTCCCAGGCCTGGACACGCACGCGCGCGCCCTTGCGGCGGGGGTGAAGCTGCACGGCTGCACCGTGCATTTCGTCACCGCACAGCTCGACAGCGGCCCGATCGTGATCCAGGCAGCGCTGGGCGTGCGGCCGGGCGAGCAGCCGGCCGAGCTGGCCGCGCGCGTGCTGCGCCAGGAGCACGTCATCTATCCGCGCGCCGCGCGCTGGTTTCTCGAGGACAGGCTCGTCATCCGGGATGCCGTGGTGCGAGTTAAAGGAGATGATGCGCAACTGGTGCTGGCTGCTGATTAGCCTCGCGGGCGCCGCCGCCGCCGAGCCGCCGCCGCGGCTCGAGCTGGTGTTCACCCTGACGCGCAACGGCTCGGCGATGGCCGAGGTCGTCGAGCGCCTGGAATATTCCGGCGGCAACTATCAGCTCACCGAGACCTGGAAGGGCAAGGGCATCTACGCGCTGCTCGGCAACGCGCGGCGCGTGAGCCAGGGCAGCATCGTCAAGGGCACGCTGCGGCCGCGCGAATTCTTCGACGAGCGTTCGGGGCGCGACACGGCGCGCGCCTGGTTCGACTGGAAGGCGCAGACGCTCACCATGCAGTACAAGGGCAACCGGGCGAGCGAGCCGCTGCCCGCCAATGCGCAGGATCGCCTCTCGTTCCTGTTTGCGCTTTCCCTGTTGCCGGGCAACGCCGAGTCGGCGAGCTACACCATCGCCGACGGCAAGGGCCTGTCGCGCCACGTCTACAAGCTCGCCGGCCGCGAGCGCATCAAGATCCCGGCGGGCGAGTTCGACGCCATCAAGGCCGCGCGCCAGGGCGAGGACCGCGAGAGCGCCGAGCTGTGGCTCGCCGCCGAGCGCCACTACATCCCGGTGCGCCTGGTGGTGGTCGAAAGGGACGGCACGCGGTACGAGCAGGTAGCGATCCGCATCTCGCCGTGAGGCCGAGCGCCGCGCTGCTGCGGCACGCCGAGGCCGCGTTGCGCGAGCTGCTGGGCTTCGCCGCGCCGGCCGACCAGACGCTCTCGCGCTACTTCCGCGAGCACCGCGAGCTCGGACAGAAGGACCGTGCGTTCGTCGCCGAGGCCGCGTTCGCCGTGCTGCGGCGGCGCCGCTCCCTCGAAGCGGCCGCCGGCACCGCCGAGCCCACGGCGCTACTGATCGCGGCACTGGTGCGCGTGCTCGGTCTCTCGGGCCGCGCGCTCGAGGGTCTGGCCGATCCAGAGCTCGTGCGGCGGATCCGCTCGGCGGCAGCCGATGCGCTGCCCGATGCGGTGCGCGCCGATCTGCCCGACTGGCTATGGCAGCGGCTCGAAGCCGAGCACGGGCGCGACGCAGCGCTACGCATCGCGCAGGGCCTGCTCAATCCGGCGCCGCTCGACCTGCGCGCGAACCTTGCGCGCACCAGCCGCGAAGAGGTTCTCGAGCGCCTCGCGCACGACGGCATCGAGGCCGCGGCCACGCCCTACTCGCCGGCCGGCGTGCGGCTCGGGGCCAAGCCGGCGATCAACCATCACGCGCTCTTTCGGGACGGGCTCGTCGAGGTGCAGGACGAAGGCAGCCAGCTCCTCGCCTGGCTCACGGCGCCGCGGCGCGACGAGATGATCGCCGACTACTGCGCGGGCGCCGGCGGCAAGACGCTCGCGCTCGCGATGCTGATGCGCGGCGCGGGTCGCATCTACGCCATGGATGTTTCGGCAAAGCGGCTCGCCGCGCTTGCCCCGCGCGCGGCGCGCGCGGGAGTGAGCAACGTCCATTCGATCGCGCTTTCCGGCGACAATGACGCGCGCGCCAAGCGCCTCGCGGGGAAGCTCGAGCGCGTGCTGGTGGATGCGCCGTGCAGCGGCTTCGGCACGCTGCGGCGCAATCCCGACCTCAAGTGGCGCCATGGGCCGCCGGCGATCGAGGAGCTGGCGCAGAAGCAGCGCCGCATCCTGCACGCTGCGTCTCGGCTGCTTAAGCCTGGCGGCCGCCTGGTTTACGCCACCTGCAGCATCCTGCGCGAGGAGAACGAGGCAGTCGCCGAGGAGTTCGAGGCGACCCGGAAGGAGTTCAAATCGCTTCCCTGCGCGGGCCTGTTCGCCGCCCAGAAAATCCCGCTGGATACGGGGGAGCGGCTGCGGTTATGGCCGCATTTGCATGGCACCGACGGGTTCTTTGCCGCAGCCTTCGTGCGCACGTCGTGAACCCCCGACCCGAGCCTCGGCCGGTGTGTATTTTTTGCAGAAAAAGCCTTTCCGCTCCGATTCTTACCTGCACTGCAGGGGTTCGCGTACAATGCCTCCCGCCACTTATAAATACGACCAAAGGCCGTCCATTTCATGATGTTTTCCGGTTGGTTTGATCTGCCTTGGTGGGGCTTGATCCTCACCGCGCTTGCGCTGACGCACGTGACCATCGCCGCGGTCACGATTTTCCTGCACCGCTGCCAGGCGCACCGGGCCCTCGAGCTGCACCCGCTCGTTTCCCATTTCTTCCGCTTCTGGCTCTGGCTCACCACCGGCATGGTGACCAAAGAATGGGCCGCGATCCATCGCAAACACCACGCCAAGTGCGAGACCGTGGACGACCCGCATAGCCCGCAGGTCCACGGCATCAACCGGGTGCTCTGGGCCGGCGTGTTGCTCTATGTGAAGGAGTCGTACAACAAGGAAACGCTCGAGCGCTATGGGCACGGCACGCCGAACGACTGGATCGAGCGCAATCTGTACTCGCGCTTCGCGACCACCGGCGTGGTCCTGCTGCTCGCCACGGACATGTTCCTGTTCGGCGTCGTGCCGGGCGCGCTGATCTGGGCGACGCAAATCGCCTGGATCCCGTTCTGGGCGGCCGGCGTGATCAACGGCGTCGGCCACTTCTTCGGCTACCGCAACTATGACGACGTGCCCGATGCCAGCAAGAACATCGTGCCTTGGGGCATCCTGATCGGCGGCGAGGAGCTGCACAACAACCACCACGCTTTCGCCGCCTCGGCCAAGCTCTCCAGCAAGTGGTACGAGTTCGACATCGGCTGGTTCTACATCTGCATCCTGAGTGCCCTCGGCCTCGCCACGGTGAAGAAGGTCGCGCCGAAGCCGCGCTTCGCCGAGCCGCGCGCGGTGGACCTGGACACCCTGCACGCGGTCATCGGCAACCGTTACGACGTGCTCTCGCGCTACGCCAAGTCCCTGAAGAAGACCTACGCGCACGAGCTCGAACGGCTGCGGCACTGGTCGCCGCGCGACGCGGAAGTGCTGCGCTCGCTCAGGCGCGGCCTGCTGCGCGGGCAGGCGCTTGCCGGCGCCGAAGGCAACAAGGTCGCCGAGGCGCTGAAGCATTCACGCGCGCTCGAAATCGCGCTTGCCATGCGGCACGAGCTCGCCGCGCTGTGGGAGCGCTCGAGCGCCTCGAAAGAGCAGCTCCTGCGCCAGCTGCAGGACTGGTGCCGGCGTGCCGAGGCGAGCGGCGTGGCGCCGCTCGTGGATTTCTCGCAGCGCCTGCGCTCCTACGCCACGGCGTAAGCACCGAACCCACATAAACAAAAAAGCCCGCGCAAGCGGGCCTTTTGTTTTGTGCGGGCTTTCGCTACTTCAGCTTGGTTTCTTTGTAGATGACGTGCTTGCGCGCCCTGGGATCGAATTTCTTGATCTCGAGCTTGTCGGGCGTGGTGCGCTTGTTCTTGGTCGTGGTGTAGAAGTGGCCGGTGCCGGCCGAGGATTCGAGCTTGATCTTCTCGCGCATGGCCTAGCCTTTCGCTTTTGAACGGGCTTTGATTTCAGCGAGCACCGCCTCGACGCCGAGCTTGTCGATGCGCCGCAGCCCGGCGGTGGACACCCGCAGGCGCACCCAGCGGTTCTGGGTTTCCACCCAGAAGCGACGGTAGTGCAGGTTCGGCTCGAACGTGCGGATCGTCTTGTTGTTGGCGTGCGAGACGTAATGACCCTTCATCGGCTTCTTGCCGGTGACTTGGCAGACACGGGACATCGGATGCTCCGGAATTCGCGAAAGGCGCGGATTATACAGCGAAATTACAGCAATCCGCGCTCCGCGAACGAGATGGCTTGATTGCCGGCGACGATGAAGTGGTCGAGCACCTTGACCTCGATCAGCGCGAGCGCTTCCTTCAGGTTGCGCGTCAGGAGCTCGTCCGACTGGCTCGGCTGCGCGACGCCGGACGGGTGGTTGTGCGCGAAGATCACCGCCGCGGCGTTGACGCGCAGCGCCGCCTTGACGATCTCGCGCGGGTAGACGCTGGTCTGCGTCAGCGTGCCGCGGAACGGTTCTTCGATGGTGATGGCCCTGTGCTGGGCGTCGAGCCAGATGCAGAGGAAAGCCTCTTCCTTTCGTGAGGCGAGCCTGAGGCGCAAGTAATCGCGCACCGCGCCAGGCGAGGTGAGCGCCGCGTTCTCCTCGAGTTTTTCTTGCAATGACCGGCGAACCAGCTCGATGGCCGCGGCGAACTGGGCGCGCTTGGCCGGTCCCAGTCCCTTGATGGTCTCGAGCTCCGCGCCGGCTTCGAGCATGTGCGTGACGCCACCGTAGCGTCGCAAGAGATCGTGCGCCAAATCGACGGCACTCTTGCCGCGCACGCCGGAACGCAGCAGCACGGCGACCAGCTCGGCGTCGCTTAGGCTGTGCGCGCCTTTCGCGAGCAACCGCTCGCGCGGCCGATCGGCCGGCTGCCACTCGGAAATCCTCATGGGGTATTTCCCTTACAATCTTCATCCCCTTAACGGGTGCATCGCGATGACGTTGACCGGGAAGAAAGTTCTGCTCGGTATCACCGGCGGCATTGCCGCATACAAAGCGGCGGAGCTCGCGCGGCTGCTCGTCAAGAGCGGCGCCGACGTGCGCGTGGCGATGACCGATGCCGCGACCCGCTTCATCACACCTGTCACGATGCAGGCGCTCTCCGGCCAGGCGGTGTGGACCGACTTGTGGGACCCGCGCGTGAGCGACGCGATGGGGCATATCGAGCTGTCGCGCGATCGCGAGCTGATCGCCGTGGTGCCGGCGACGGCGGACTTCATCGCCAAGCTGGCGAACGGTCTCGCCGACGATCTCCTCTCCAGCCTGTGTCTTGCGCGCCGCTGCCCGCTGCTGGTGGCGCCGGCGATGAACGTGGAGATGTGGCAGAACGCGGCGACGCAGCGCAACGTGGCGCGGCTGCGCGAGGACGGCGTCGTGCTCGCGGGGCCCGCGGCCGGCGACCAGGCCTGCGGCGAGATCGGCCTCGGCCGCATGCTCGAGCCGGCCGAGATCGCCGCCGAAATCGAGGCGCTGCTCGCGCCGAAGGCGCTCGCCGGCAAGCGCGTGCTGGTGACCGCCGGGCCGACGGCAGAGCCGGTCGATCCGGTGCGCGTGATTACGAACTCGAGCTCCGGCAAGATGGGCTATGCCGTGGCACGCGCCGCGCAGGAAGCCGGCGCCGAGGTCACGCTGATCAGCGGGCCGGTCGCGCTCGCGACGCCGCCGGGCGTGGCGCGCATCGACGTGCGCACCGCCGAAGAGATGTTCGACGCGGTGAAGAAAGCCGCGCCGCGCTCCGACGTGTTCATCTCGGTAGCCGCGGTCGCCGACTACAAGGTGAAGCATCCGTCGCCGCGCAAGATCAAGAAGGTAAACGGCCGCGCGGTCAGCCTCGAGCTGGTCGAGAACCCGGACATCCTCGCCTATGTCGCCCGCATGAAGAACGCGCCGTTCTGCGTCGGCTTTGCCGCCGAAAGCGAGGACCTCGCGCGCAATGCCGCCGAAAAGCGCGCCAAGAAAAACGTGCCGCTGATCGCCGCCAATCTGGCGCAGGACGCGCTCGGCGCCGACGACAACGCCATCAAGCTCTACGACGCGCGCGGCGAGCACGACCTCGGGCGCGGCCCGAAGCTCGAGCTCGCGCGCAAGCTTGTCGCCCACGTCGCGGGCGTGCTGCCGTCCAGGAAATGAGAAAGCTGGAGGTCAAGATCCTCGACGAGAGGATCCGCGGCATGCTGCCGCATTACGCCACGCCCGGAGCCGCCGGGCTCGATCTGCGCGCCTGCCTCGATGCGCCGCTCGCGCTCGGGCCGGGCGACAGCCAGGTCGTCTCCGCCGGGATTGCCATCCACGTCGCCGATGCGGGCCATGCGGCCGTGATCCTGCCGCGCTCGGGCCTGGGCTCGAAGAACGGCATCGTGCTCGGCAACCTGGTGGGGCTGATCGATTCCGATTACCAGGGGCCGCTCATGATTTCGGTCTGGAATCGCAGCAAGGCCACGTTCACCATCCAGCCGCTCGAGCGCATCGCCCAGCTCGTCGTCGTGCCGGTGGTGCAGGTCGAGTTCGAGGTGGTCGAGGAATTCGCCGCCAGCGCCCGCGGCGCGGGCGGCTTCGGATCTACCGGACGTTAAGATCCGGTTCGAGGGAGGGAGCATGAAGTGGATCGCGACACTGGGTGTTGCGCTGGCGGCAGCCGCGGCTCTGCCGGCGATGGCGGCGGATCTCGACTGCCGTCTGGGCGTGACGGGCGGGGCCGTCTACGGCCGCAGCCAGCACGTGGGTTCCAACGGCGGTGCCTACACGGATACCTTCGACGTCAACGGGCGCGCCGGCGGGGTGCAATTCGGCTGCCTCGCGGCGCGCGATCGCCTGAGGTATGGGGCGGCGCTCGATTTCATGGATACGAACGCCAGGGGCAATGCGCAGGAGCTCGACCCAAACCAGAACTTCTTCGCCGAAACGTCGTTCGACTGGATCGGCACGATGCGCGCGGTCGGCGGCTATCAGATGGATCCGGGGGCCATGGTCTATCTGACGGGAGGCCTCGCGTTCAGCGGGATGCAGATCCGGGTCTGCAGGGTAAGCGGCGCATTTGCGGGAACCTGCGCCGGCAGCTCGGCGAACGTCTGGGGCGTGGTCGGCGGCGTGGGCGCGCAGTATCAAGTATCAAGACGCTGGTCGCTGAACGTCGAATACCTGGCGTTCGGCTTCGAGAACAAGGAGTTTCCGACGCCCGCCACCTTCGGCGACCGCGGTGGCGGGGTGCGGCCCGAGGCGCAGGTGCTGCGCGCCGGACTGAACTTTCACTTCTGAGCTATTCCGGCTTGGCGCCGGTATCGCGCACGACCTTCGCCCACTTCACGAGCTCCGCGCGCACGTAGTCCGCGGTCGGCTTGAGCGGCGCGGCGGTCGGGTCGAAGGCGAGCGCGTCGAGGCGTGCGCGAATCTCGGCGCTTTGCACGCTCTTCAGCAGCGCATCGTTCAGCTTCTGCGCAATGTCGCGCGGCGTTCCCGCCGGCACGAAGATTCCCACCCAGGTGTAGTCCTCCATGCCCGGATAGCCGAGCTCGTTCAGCGTGGGAACATCGGGCAGCTGGGACAGACGCTGCGCCGACGAAACGGCGAGCGCGCGCAGCTTGCCGGCCTTGATGTTGGACATCGGCCCGGAGCCCGCCATGCAGCCAATCGGCGGCTCGCCGCTGAGCAGGCCCGCGACCGCCGGGCCGGCGCCCTTGAAGGGGATGTGCGTGACGTCGGCTTTCCACCGCACATGGAAGAGATTCTCCGCGGTGAGATGCGGCGTGGTACCCGCGCCCGGCGAAGCGAAGGCGAGCTTGCCCTTCTGCATCGCGCTCTTCAGCTCCTCGAGCGTGCGCGCCGGAAACGAGGCGTTGACGAGCACGATGTTCGCCTGCTGCGCCACGACGGCGAGCGGCAGCAGATCTTTCACCGGGTCGTAGCCCGGATTGCTGAATAGCGTCGGATTGACCGCATACGCCGACGAATGCGCGAGCAGCGTGTAGCCGTCCGGCGCCGACTTCGCCACCTCCGCCGTGGCGACGTTGCCGCTCGCGCCGACCTTGTTCTCGACGACGATCGGCTGGCCGAGGATGTCGCTCATCTTCGGCGCGACGAGGCGGGCGATGATGTCCACGGGTCCGCCGGGCGGGAATGCCACCATCAGGCGCAGCGGCTTCGCGGGATAGGCCTGCGCCAGCGCCGCAGAAGAGAGCAACGCGAGCATGGCGCCTGCGAGTTTCCGGATCATGGCTCCTCCTCTCACGACGAGACTGCGACCGGCGCGATCGCCTCGATATCGGTGACGACGTCGATCAGCGCCGGCCTGCCGCTTTGCAGGGCTGTTTGCAGCGCCGGCGCCAGTTCATTGGGTTTTTCGACGCGGATGCCGAGCGCGCCAATGTCGCTCGCCAGGCGCGCGAAATCCACCATGCGGTAGGTCCAGAGCTCGCGCGCCTTGGCCGTCTGCTCGCCGCCGTAGGCGCGGTCGAAGCCGCGCTTGGACTGGTTGCCGCTCGCGTTGTTGTTCACCAGCGTCACCGCCGCGATGTTCCAGCGCACCGCGGTCTCGAGCTCGCCGATGTGGTACCAAAGCCCGGCATCGCCGGTGAAGGTCACCACGGGACGCTCGGGCGCCGCGCATTTCGCGCCGAGCCCGGCCGGGAACGCCCAGCCGAGGTGGCCGGCGCTGCGCATGAAGCTCTGCCGCGCGCCGCGCACGTCGTACATGCCGCCCATCCACATGCCCGCGTGCCCGGTGTCCGAAAGCACGATCGCATCGTCGGGCAGGTGGCGCGAGAGCTCGGCGCAGATGCGCTCCGGCTGGATCGGCACGGCGCTCGATTCGAGCGCCGCGCGGTACTTCTCGCGCCACTCGGCGCAAATGGTCTTGACCTGCTGGACCCAGGCCGAGCGCCGCGCCGCCGATTTGCGGTCGCACTGCGCGAGCATCTGCGCGAGAGAGACCCTGGCGTCGCCGAGCACGCCGGCCTTCAGCGGATAGTTGCGCCCGAGGGTCTCGGGCTCGATGTCGATCTGCACGGCGGGCACGCCGATCTTCGGCACCGCCCACACGTGCGTCGTCATGCCGCCGGCGGAGCTGCCGACGAAGCACACCAGGTCCGCGGCCGCGACCACGCGGTTTGCGCTCTCGCGCGAGTAGCTGCCGACCACGCCGACCGCGAGCGGATGCGAACCCGCGATGCAGTCCTTGCCGTTGAGCGAGGTCGCCACCGGAATCGCGAGCGCTTCGGCGAGCTGCACCAGCTCGGCCGCCGCGCCCGACGAGCGCACCCCGCCGCCGGCGACGATCACCGGCCGTTCCGCGCGCTCGAGCCAGTAGAGGAGCTTCTTCAACTCCTCCGCATCTGGAGACGGGCGAAACGCCGGCACCTTGGCGAACTGCGGTTCGACCAGCGGCTCCATCTCCGCTTCCTCCTGGTCGAGCTGTCCCTCGTTGCCGCGCAACTGCAGGTGCACGGGACCCGGCGCGCCGGAAGTGGCGACGCGGAATGCCTGGCGCACCATGTCCGGGAAGCGCTCGACCGCATCGATCGTCGCGTTCCATTTCGTCACCGGCTCGAACGCCGGCACGTCGTCGATCTCCTGGTAGACCTTGCGGAACTTGGTCTTCGGGTCGCGGCCGCCGGTGAAGGCGATCACTGGCGAATGCGCGAGATACGCGTCGCGCAGGCCGGCGGCGAGGTTCATCGCGCCGACGACTTGCGCCATGCATACGCCTGGCTTTGCGGAGGCACGCGCGTACCCGTCGGCCATATAGGCGGCCGCCTTTTCACCGTGGCAATGGATGCGATGAATCGACGTGCGGCGCTCCATCTCGGCGAAGGTACGGCGCAGCACCGCGGGCACCATGAAGACGTGCGACACGCCGTAGCCGGCGAGCATGTCGGCGAGGATCTGGGCGCCGGTCGGCATGTGGCGTGGCTCTTCTACTTGATGGCGAGTGGATTGGTCGGCGAGCCCACCGCGCCGGTGATCGGCAGCGCGGGCGCGACAAACAGGAATTCGTAAACCTTGTCGGCAGCGCAGTCCTCGCCGAGCTCCTTGAGGTAGAAGATCTCGCCCATGGTCATGCCCATCATCGGGATCGTGATCCAGTGCCAGGGCTGGTTGATGCCCTGCTCGGACTCGTTCGGCCGCACCTCGCAGCCCCAGGTGTCGCTCGCCAGCGCCGCGAGCTCGGTGCGCTGGATCCAGTCGAGCGTTTCAAAGGAGAAACCCGGCGCATCGCCGCCGGGATAGCCATCCCAGCTGCCCGCCTCGAGCTTGGCTTCCATCTGCCCGGTGCGCACGACCACGAAGTCGCCGCGCTTCACCTTAACGCCCTGGACCTCGGCGGTGCGATCCAGGTCCGAACAGGTGATGGCGTAGCCGTCGTCGAGCCATTTCTTGCCCAGTGCGCGCGCCACGTCGAGGAATACGCCGCGGCCGACCATCCGGCTCTTGGTCTTCTCTATGCCGCACTTCTGCGCGCCGGCCGAGGTCACCTCGCGGCAGTCGTAGCCGTTCCACATATGGTTCTCGTAGAACACGTGGCCGAGGCCGTCCCATTGCGTGCCGCACTGCAGTGGCATCACCACCATGTCGTCGGCGGCGCGGATGCCGCGATGGTCGAGCACGCCCGAATACGCATCGGTGCCGGTGCGCAGCATCGTGTGCAGCGGGTTGATGCGGCCGAGCGCGGGATACTTGCTCTTCGCGCCCTGTGGCCCCGTGTTGTCGAAGTTGAGCGCGAGCGAGATCACTTTGCCTTTGCGCACCAGGCGCGCAGCGGCGACGATGTCCTCGGGCCGCGTGTAGTTGAGCGTGCCGATCTCGTCCGCAGGTCCCCATTTGCCCCAGTTCTTGTACTTCTCCGCGGCTGCGCGCAGATCCTGCCGGGTGAGCTTGCGCTCGGTCATATCGGCTGCCTCTTTAGAGTTCCGCGGAGGACGTGCGGCGCACGCCCGCCTGCTGCATTTGCTTCCACGCGCTTGCGAGCGACCCCTGCAGGTCGATCGCGCGGCACGCATCCTCGATCACGCTGACGTCGAAGCCGGCGGCGCGAGCGTCGAGCGCGGTCCACGCGACGCAAAAATCGGTCGCCAGCCCGCACAAAAACAGCTGCTGCAGTCCGCGTTCGCGCAGATAGCCGGCAAGGCCGGTCGCGGTCTTGCGGTCGGCTTCTATGAACGCCGAGTAGCTGTCGATCTCGCGATGGTGCCCCTTGCGGATGACGAGCTGCGCCTGCGGGATCTGCAAGCCCGCGTGCAGCTCGGCGCCGCGCGTGCCCTGGACGCAGTGCGCCGGCCACAGCACCTGGTCACCATAGGCGAGCCGCGTGGTCTCGAATGGTTTCCTGCCCGGGTGGGAGCTGGCGAAGGACACATGCTCGCGAGGATGCCAGTCCTGCGTCAGCACGACGTTGGCAAAGCCGGCGGCGAGGCGATTGATGACCGGAACGACCTCGTCGCCCTTGGGCACGGCGAGCGCGCCGCCGGGCATGAAGTCGTTCTGCACGTCGACGACGATCAGGACGCTTTTTTCGGCTCGCGTACGATTTCCACCAGAGTGCGCAGCGCCGCGGTGTAGGAGCGCCAGCCGAGGCCCTGCACCGTGGCGCGCGCCGCGGGCGAGATGATCGAGTGGTGGCGCCACTCCTCGCGCGCGGCGATGTTCGAGATATGGACCTCGACCACCGGGAACGGCATCGTCTTGATGCAGTCGTGCAGCGACACGCTGTACTGCGTGAGCCCGGCCGGGTTGAGGATCGCGCCCGCCACCTCGCGCATGTGCTTGTGGAACGTGTCGACCAGCACGCCTTCGTGGTTCGACTGCACGATGACGAGCTGCACCTGGATCTTCGCCGCGAGGGTGCGCAGGCGCTCGTTCAGCTGCTCGAGCGTCATCGTGCCGTAGATCTGCGGCTCGCGCGTGCCGAGCAGGTTCAGGTTCGGCCCGTGCAGCACCAGGATCTTCTCAGGCGCGTCGTGTCGCAGCATTCCAGTTCTTCTCCAGGTTGGCGATCAGCGCCGGGCTGAAGTGACAGTGCGCCTGCTCGCGGGCATAGACTGACATGTAGCGCCTGAAGCTGTCGAGCGGCTCCTCGCTGATGCGGAAGGCTCGCCGGTTGCCCGCGGCGCTGACCACCCCCGAGCCGGTCAGTCTTTCCACGGTGCGCGCGATGGCGGCGTCCATGTCGCCGGTCGGGACGATCTCGTCGCAGATCATGCGGCCTTCCGGGCTCGCGCAGTCGATGCGCCGCTCCGCCATGACCGCCTGGCGCGCGATCCGCGCGCCGACGAAGCGCGAAAGGCGCAGGTTGGCGGCGCCGGGCACGATGCCCTCCTTGCGCGCGGGCAGCGTCATGTAGGCGTCGTGCGTGGCGAGCACGTAATCCATGGTGAGCACGATCTGGCAGTGTCCGCCGATGGCGAAGCCTTCGATGGCGGCGATCCACAGCTTCTCGATGCTGTCGACCTCCGGCGAAACCTCGGGGCGCGCGAGGCCGCGGTAGACCTTGTTGACGAGCCCGAGGTCGCGCAGCAGGTACCAGAGGTAGCGGATCTTCCCCTGGTAGAGATGCGTCAGGTTGATGCCGGCGCCGAACA
>DASXRW010000254.1:0-16975 GCA_036506355.1 Burkholderiales bacterium | reverse complement strand
ACCAGGTACGACACCAGCGTCGCCGCCAGCACGAGGTTCAGCGGGTTCAGGCCCGTGACGCCGAACACGCTGTGCGGGAAGAGATAGCTGCCTTCCACCGGCAGCATCACGAGCAGCAGCACCGCGCCGATCCGGAAATCCGCGAGCACCGCGAAGCAGGCGAGCACCGTGAGGCTCGCCACCAGGGCTTCCAGCTCGCCGACGGCGAGGCCGATGCCGCAGACCACGCCGAACAGGCCCAGGCCGACCACGCCAAGGGCCAGGCCCGGCCCGCGGTCAGCGGGGAGCCGTGCAGCTGAGACGGTCATCTCAGGACCTCCCGAAGAGTTTGACTATCAGTGCCGTGGGCGAGCCGCGATCGGTGCCCACGGCGGGCCGGGACAGGACCATGCTCGCCGCGACGAGCAGAATCGTCGCGGCGAGCAGGATCTTCTTGTCCGGCGGCCGTTTCACGCTTTTAGAACGCGTTCATCAACGTGCCGACGATGCGGGCACTGGCGTCCGAGAGCTCCTTCACGGCGCGCTCGGTGTCCTCGACGCGCGTCTGGTCGCGGCGCGACACCAGCAGCACGTCGCCGGCGCGGAACGCGATGCTCTGCGCATCCGCATAGTCGGCCGCGGGCGGCGTATCGATCAGGATCACGTCGAATTCCGACTGCGCCTTGCCGAGCAGCGCCGCGAAGCTCGCGCGGGACAAAAGCTCCAGCGGGTTCGGCGGCACGGGGCCAGCGGGCAATACCGCCAAGCCGGTGAGACCAGCGACAGGAGCGGCGACCGACAGATCTGCCCTTCCGGACAATACTGAGGAAAGGCCGAAACGGTCGGCAATATTGAAGATGCCCTGCTGGCGCGGCGCGCGGAAGTCCGCGTCGATCAGCAGCGTGCGCTGGCCAAGCTGGGAGAACGACACCGCCAGGTTGGCCGCGATGAAGCTGCGGCCCTCGCGCGCGCCGGGGCTCGCGATGCAGAGCGTGCGGCGGCCGGCGGCGGGGTTGAACCAGCGGATGAGAAGCTGCGTGCGAACCGTGCGCAGCTCCTCGACGACCGGGTGGAACGGATCCCAGGCGGCGACCAGCTCCTTGCTCACGCCATCGGGGCCGGCGACCAGGTACGGGAACTCGTACTGCTTGGCGAGCGCTTCGCGCAGGTCGGTGTCGGTGATCAGGTTCAGCTCGATCGCCGCTTCGCCGAAGCGCCAGCCGAGCTCGCGCTGGCGCTTCAACACCTGCTCGGCGTCGGAGGGCGTGAGCTTGCCCTCGTCCATCAGGATGGCGCCGATGTGGCGCCCCGCGAGGCGCGAGGTCCCTTCGATCGGCAGTACGTTGTCAGTCGATTTTGCAAGCATGGCGTTTCCTCTTACCAGGGACGCGGAAGGGCGTGCGCGTTGCGCACGGGAGAGTTCGGCGAAGGCAGCAGCCGCCCGCCCGCCGGGGTCCAGCGGGACAAAATCCCGAGCGACGGCACGGCGAGACGCGACTCGAGGTCGGTGCGCGAGCGCACGCGGCGGTCGAGCATCTCGAGGACGTAGACGATGCCGGCGGCGAGCAGGAAGCCGATCAGCACCGAGAGAGCGGCGATCAGGCCCACCTTCGGCACCGCCGGCTTCAGCGGCTCGACCGCCGGAGTCAGCATGGCGAGGTTGGTCTGGCGCACCTTGCTGTCGACCTTGACCGCGATGGCGCGGGAGAGCGCGCCGTCATAGGCACGCTGCGCGTTCTCGAGGTCGCGGGAGAGCACCGCCATGTCCACGCGCTGCTCGCGCAGCTTCATGATGCGGTCCTGCTGGTCCTTGAGCGAGCTCTGCAGCTCCTCGACGCGCTTGGCGCTCTGCTGCACGGCGTTGCCGAGACCCGTGACGACCTTGGTGGCTTCCGCGTTGAGCCGCTCCTTCAGACCCTGCACTTCGGCCGCGGTGCGCTGGTAGGTCGGATGGTTCGGTCCGAGCACTTCGGACTGCTCCGCGAGGCGCCCTTCGGCGGCCTGCAGTGCGGACTTGACCGTGATGATGTAGCCGTTCGCCAGCACTTCGGGGAAGGCCTCGAGCGACACGCCGTCCTTGATCAGGTCCTGCGCCTGCTTGTAGCGGGTCTGCGCGTCCATCGTCGCGGCCTTTTGCCGGCCGAGCTCGGCCGAGAGCTCCGCGACGCGGGTGTACTCGACGTCCATGCGCTCGTCGCCGCCGATCACGCCCTTCTCCTTCTGATAGGAGGAGAGCTTGCTCTGCGCGCTGGTGACGTCGGCGCGCAGCGCCTTCACCTGCTCGTCGAACCACTGCCCGGCTTCGCGCGAGGGCTCGGTGCGCAGCTCGAGCGCCACGTCGAGGTAGGCCTTGGCGAAGGCGTTGGCGATGTCGGAGGCCTTCTTCGCGTCGTTGGCCGAGTACTTGACGATCAGGATGTTGCTCGCGCCCGAGTCCACCTTGAGCTTTTCCAGGAGGTTCGTGGCGAGCCACTCTTCGATGGTGCCGGCGCCGCCGGTGTCGCGCTCCCACTCCTCACGCACGCCGGGCTGGCTGGCGAGCTTGAGGTCGCGCACCACCTTATGGGCGACCTTGCCGCTCGCGATCAGCTCCATCTGGGTGAAGATGTAGCCGGCGCGCTCGCGCGGCGACATGCGGGCCGGAGCCATGGTCTGCTCGTCGCGCGCGTCGATCAGGATGGTCGCGGTGGCGTCGTAGCGCTTCGGGATCACCAGCGCGACGACGATCGCGGTGAACACGGTGACGGCAAGCACCGTCAGGAAGGCCTTGCGGCGCGCCTTGAGGGCGAGAATGTATTGGTTCAGATCCATGAATCGGACTCCCTAAAAAAGCGATTCTTTGACGAAGATGACATCGTCGGCCTTGATCGTGTCGACCAGGGCGGCGTCGTACTCGCGCGTCTTGCCGTCGGCCGCGACGCGGCGCAGCTTGACGCGGCTTTCGCTGCCGCGCGGCGTGATGCCACCGCCGATCGAGATCGCCTGCATCACGGTCATGCCGGCCTTCACCGGGTAGGCGCCCGAATGCATCACCTCGCCGTAGATGTAGAACACCGGCGCGCGGTCGACGTAGATGGTGTCGCCGCCCTTGAGCTCGAACTCCTTCGCGAGCGCGTTCACCTTCTGCTGCTTGCCGTCGCGGATCACGACGACCTCCTCGGAGCCGCCGGCGGCGATGCCGCCGGCCGCGGCGATGAGATCGGGCAGCCGGCTGTGCGACTCTTCCAGCGGATAGCGCCCCGGGTGCAGGATCAGGCCGAGCATCGAGACCTGGCGGCTCCTCACCGTGGTGAGCGCCACCGCGACCTGCGGTGCTTTCAGGAACTGGCCTTCCTTCAGCGCGTCGGCGATGCTCTTCGCCGCCTCGCTCGTCGACAGCCCCGCGACCTTCACCGAGCCGAGCAGCGGCATCGCGATGTTGCCCGTTTCGTTGATGCGCGCGTCCGTCGTGAGATCGGGCTGCTGGAACACGGTGATGTGCACCGTGTCGCCGGGCCCGAGCTTGTCGGGGGTCTGCGCCAGGCCCGGCAGGGCCAGCGCGGAGAGGAGTAGAACCGTCACTATGCGAATCATCGTCACCTCGTCAACTGTCGTGGATTTATCTCTTGAACTGGGCTACGTACTCGATCCTGGCGCTACTGCGCAGCCGCTTCACTTCCGCGGCGGCGATCTCCAGGCGCTTGCGCCCGGCGAGAAACTGCTCGATGAGCGCGGCGGCCTGCTCGGCGCCGAGCGGCGCGTTCTCGGCGTGAATCAGCTGGATTACCGATGCCCCCAGCGGCGTCGCGAACACCGCGATCTCGCCCGACTTCATGCGCGCGAGCTGCGGCAGGAAAGCGAGCGGCAGCTGCTCCGCCGGCTGGGTCTCGGTCGCGGCGCTGAAGCGCGCGTTGCGCGCCTTCAGCCAGGCCGCCAGTTCGTCCAGATCCGCGGCACGCGCCGCCTGCGCGCGCAGCACGTCGATCATCTCCGCGGGCGCCGACACCACCAGCTCGCGCATGCGGTAGATGCGCCGCTCGGCGAAGAGCGCCGGGTTCTCGGCATAGAAGGCGCGCACCTCTTCGCGGCTCGGCAACGCCCGCGCCCCCGCGGCGCGCTCGAGATAGGCCTGCGCCAGCACCTGGCGGCGCGCGTTGTCGATCGAGTCCTTCACCAGCGGATCGCGCTCGAGGCCCGCCTCGAGCGCTTTTTGTACGAGCAGCTCGCGGTCGATCACCTTCTCCACCGCTTGCGCGACGCTCGGTGCGCCGCCGGTGCGGACCTGGTGCGCGGAGATCTCGATGCCGTTCACGCGCGCGACGAGCTGCGCGTCGGCACGATCGGCTGCCACGCGGTCGCAGCCCGCGAGGGCCGTTGCGAACATCAGGAAGGAGAGAGCGCGCATCTCAGTACGCGCTCGTCAATCTGCGGTGCGCCACCCAGCCCGCCGCGGCAAGTCCCGCGAGGAGCAGCATCCAGCCCTTGGGGCCGGGCACCTGCGACACCGTGAAGCGCGGCTCGGCGGCGACGAACGCATCCTGCACGGCGAGCGCCACGCGAACCTGCGGGGCCGGCGCCGCGGGCGCGAACGTCAGCGCATCCGGCGCCGCGTTCACCGTCAGGCGATAGACGTCGGCGAAGGAATAGAGCGATGGCTGCGCGTCGTCGGCGATGGCCGAGCAGCAGCCAAAGGCAAAGCAGGCGAACAGCAGGCGGCGGAGAATCATCTTCATTGCGGGCTCTCGGCATCCTAGGTGTCGTCTGTTACGGCACAGACTCCCCGACCGACCACGCCGATGCCCCGTATGGACTACTCCCGAAATTTGGCCCTAGGAACCCGGGTCAGACCCCTGTCGCTTCACCGCGTCGTTGTCGCCGCGCGCGTGACGCAAAAAAAACGGGGCACGCGCCCCGTTTTCATGTCATGAAGCTTGGTCTACGGATTCAGGATGCGCAGCTCGAGCGACTTGCCGATCGCCTGGGTGCGGTTCACGACGTTCAGCTTGCGCAGGATCTTCTGCACGTGGTTCTTCACGGTGAGCGGGCTGATCTTGAGGATGGCGCCGATTTCGAAGTTGCTCTTTCCGAGATAGATCCACTTGAGGATGTCCATCTCGCGCACGGTGAGCACGCTGCCGCCGGCGGCCTTGTCGCCGGTGGTCTCGGCGCGCTTGGTGAGCTGCGTGCGCACCCAGGCGGCATGCAGCGAGGGCGCGAGCAATTGCACGAGGTAGGCCTGGCGCTGTCCGGCGCTACCCGCGCGGCAGGCGAAGGTGAAGAGGCTGATGGCGCGGCCCTCGGCGTCGTGGATGCCGTGCACCAGCAGCTGCGGCGCGCCCAGGCGCTCGAGCTCGCGGGTGAAGCCGCCACCCCCGAGAGGATTCGCAGGGCCGACATCGATGATCACCGGCTGGTAGCGGCGCTCTTCCCAGGCCTTGAGCAGCGTCGGCGCGACCGCGGTGTCGCGCAGGAACATGTCGCTGAAGAGATTCGGCTCGGGCGTGGTCATCGAGAAGCCGTCGGCGCGGAACGCCGGCGGCTTGCCGAGGCACAGCGTGCAGATCAAGAGCTCATGGCGGATCAGGCTCTGCAGCAGGCCTTGCGTCCAGCTGAAGAAGTGCGCCCTGGCATGCACGCGCAGCGAGGCGTCGAGGTTGAGGACGATCGACTCGATCTGCAGGAAGTCGGTCGCTGCAGAGCGAGCATCGGAGGTCTTGGCCTCCGCACTGCCCGGCAGCATGGGCGCCTGCGCGGTATCGGCCGAATTGATTGCTGAAGTGAGGGCAGTGGTCATAGAGGGGCAATATAGTCCTTGCGATTAATACGTAGTTCGAACGGCGGGGAGGCAAAACGCTAGTCCGCTGAGGCTACAAACGGACCCCGCCCGCAACATCATGGTTGAACCGTGGTGGCCTAACCTGCCTTGGTCTTGCAAGCCACCCGCGAAACCAGCCTCAGAGCGCAGTCCCGCCTGTTGCACAGCCAGCCCGGCCCGGGCGCCCTGCTGCAGGCGGCGGTCGACCCGGTCGTCTCCATCGCCACGCTCGCCGCGGCGGTGTCCGCCTTCGGCGGGCGCTTCGACGGCGCCTGCCTGATCCTCGCGCTGCTGGTCTTCGCGATGACCTTTCCCGGCAGCTTGGCGAGCGAGACCAACAGTGCGGGCGAGCTGATGCTCGACATCGTGACGGGCTGGCTCGCGATCGTGGCGCTGCTCCTGCTCCTCGGCTGGGCCTCGCGCACCCTGGGGGCGTTCGACCAGCGCGTGCTGCTTGCCTGGGCGCTCGGCACGCCCGCGGCGCTCTTCGCCGCGCATAGCCTCGTGCCGCGCCTGCTGCCGCGCCTGCTCGCCGCCGAAGGGCTGCGCAAGACCGCGGTGATCGCCGGGGCGAACGAGCTCGGGCGCGGCCTCGCCGCGCGCCTGCGCGCGAGCCCGATGCACGGCGTGCGCTTCGCCGGCTATTTCGACGACCGCGCGCCGAACCGCATCAATGAAAACGTCCTCGGCACCATCGGCGCGCTCGGCGATTACGTGCGCGCCCAAAACATCGACATCATCTACATCGCGCTGCCGATGGCCTCGCAGCCGCGCATCCTCAAGGTGCTGGAGGAGCTGCGCGACTCCACCGCCTCGATCTACTTCGTGCCGGACATTTTCGTCTTCGACCTGATCCAGGCGCGGGTCGACACGATCGGCGACCTGCCGGTGGTGGCGGTCTGCGAGACGCCGTTCTACGGCTTCAACGGCCTGGTGAAACGCGTCAGCGACTACGTGCTGGCGAGCCTGATCCTGGTCCTGATCGCGCCGCTGCTCGCCGCGATCGCCGTCGGCGTGAAACTCTCCTCGCCCGGCCCGGTGCTCTTCAAGCAGCGCCGCTACGGGGTCGACGGCCGCAAGATCGTGGTCTACAAGTTCCGCACCATGACGGTCGCCGAGGACGGCGAGGTCGTGCGCCAGGCCACCAAGAACGACTCGCGCATTACCCGCTTCGGGGCCTTCCTGCGCAAAACCTCGCTGGATGAGCTGCCGCAGTTCATCAACGTGCTTCAGGGCCGCATGAGCGTGGTCGGGCCGCGGCCGCACGCGGTGGCGCATAACGAGCTCTACCGCAAACTCATCCGCGGCTACATGATCCGCCACAAGGTGCGCCCGGGCATCACCGGCCTCGCCCAGGTGAACGGCTACCGCGGCGAGACCGACACCGTCGAGAAGATGAAGGCGCGCATCGACTACGACCTCGCGTATCTGCGCAGCTGGTCGGTGCTGCTCGACCTGCAGATCGTGCTCAAGACCGTGGTCGTGGTGCTGAGGAAGCAGAATGCCTACTGACCGCTTCGTCTGCCTCGTCACCGGCGGCGGCATCATGCTCGCGCTGCTGTTCGTCACCTCCCACCCCGTACCCCAGGGCTGGGACAAGGTCGCGCACTTCGTCTGCTTCAGCGTGATCACCGCGCTCCTCTGGCGCGGCACCGCCGGGCGCGCGCCGCTCGCGGTGCTCGCCTCGGTGATCGCGTTCGGCGCGCTCGACGAGGTGCACCAGCTCTTCGTGCCGACGCGCAGCGCCGAGTTGCTCGATTTCGTCGCCGATGCCGCGGCCGCCACGGCTGTGTGCGCGGTGCTTTTCGTCCGAAGGAAAACCTTATGTGCGGAATCGTTGGAGCCATAGCCGAGCGCAACGTCGTGCCGATCCTGCTCGAGGGGCTGAAGCGCCTCGAGTACCGCGGCTACGACTCGGCCGGCGTGGCGGTGATCAACGGCAGCATGCAACGCCTTCGCTCTTGCGGGCGCGTGGCTCAATTGGAACGGCTGGCGGCGGCGCAGGGCCTGAACGGCACCATCGGCATCGGCCACACGCGCTGGGCGACGCACGGCGTGCCCTCCGAGCGAAACGCCCATCCGCACGTGTCCGGCGGCGTCTCGGTGGTGCACAACGGCATCATCGAAAACCATGACGCGATGCGCAGCCGCCTCCAGGCGCTGGGCTATGAGTTCAGCTCCGACACCGATACCGAGGTGATCGCGCACCTGGTGCACTCTTTCCTGGCATCTGGAAAACCCCTGTTCGACGCGGTCCAGACGGCAACCAAGGAACTGGCCGGCGCGTATGCGATTGCCGTCATCGCGATGGACGATCCCTCGCGCATGGTGGTGGCGCGCATGGGGGCGCCGCTGCTGCTGGGCCTTGGCGACGGCGAGAATTTCGCCGCGTCCGACACGGCGGCGCTCTTGCAGGTGACGCGCCGCATGATCTACCTGGAGGAAGGCGACTGCGCCCAGGTCACGCTGAAGAGCGTGCACATCGTCGACGCGCGCGGCCACGTGGTCGAGCGGCCGCTGCACGTCAGCCAGCTCGCCGCCGACGCGATCGAGCTCGGGACCTACCGCCATTACATGCAGAAGGAGATCTTCGAGCAGCCGGCCGCCGTCGCCGCCACGCTGGAAACCATTACGCACGCCACGAGCATCGTGCCGCAGATCTTCGGCGCCGAGGCCGCGGGGGTTTTCAGCCAAATAAATTCCTGCCTGATCCTCGCGTGCGGCACGAGCTTCCACGCCGGTACGGTCGCCCGCTACTGGATCGAGGGCCTGGCGGGCATCCCGTGCAACGTCGAGATCGCGAGCGAGTACCGCTACCGCGAGTCGGTGCCGAACCAGCGCTCGCTGGTCGTGGTGATCTCGCAGTCGGGCGAGACCGCCGACACCATCGCCGCCCTGCACCACGCGCGTGCGCTCGGGCAGCCCAACGCGCTCGCCATCTGCAACGTGCCCGAGTCGGCGCTGATCCGCGCCTGCAACCTCCGGTTCCTTACGCGGGCAGGACCAGAAATTGGCGTCGCCTCCACCAAGGCATTCACCGCGCAGCTCGCTTCGCTTTTCGTGCTGGCGCTGGTGCTCGCCAAGCAGCGGGGGCGGTTGTCCCGCGAACGCGAAGTCGAACTGCTGGAAGCATTGCGGAGGCTGCCGGCGTGGCTGTCGGGCGCGCTGCGCGCCGAGCCGGAGATGGCGGCATGGGCGGCGAAGTTCGCGCGCTGCGAGCACGCCCTCTTCCTCGGCCGGGGCGTGCACTACCCGATCGCGATGGAAGGTGCGCTGAAGCTCAAGGAGATTTCGTATATCCACGCGGAAGCCTATGCCGCAGGAGAGTTAAAGCACGGCCCGCTCGCGCTTGTCGACCGCAACATGCCGGTGGTGGCCATCGCGCCGCGTGATCTGTTGCTCGACAAGCTCAAGTCCAACCTCCAGGAAGTGCGCGCGCGCGGCGGCGAGCTTTATGTTCTGGCGAATGGGGACACCGCTCTCACGAACGGGGAAGGCGTGCACATCGTGCAGCTGCACGACGATCCCGGCGTGCTCTCGCCGGTCGTGAGCACCGTGCCGCTGCAACTCTTGGCCTATCACGCCGCCCTTCTCCGAGGGAACGACGTGGACAAGCCGCGTAACCTGGCTAAATCGGTTACGGTCGAATAATCAGGCCGCGATGTTGGCGGTCTGCAGGTCCGGCTTGAAGCGATAGCCGGTACCGCGCACCGTCTCGATCAATTTGTCGTGCCCGGTCGGAGCGAGCGCCTGGCGCAGCCGCCGGATGTGCACGTCGACCGTGCGCTCTTCCACGAACACGTGCTCGCCCCACACCTCATCCAGTAGGCGCGCCCGGGAGAAAACCCGCCCGGGATGCGTCATGAAGAAGTGCAGCAGGCGCAGCTCGGTGGTCCACAGATCGATCGGCTTTTCGCCGGCGGTCACCTGATGCGCCGCCGGGTCGATGCGCAGGCCGGCGATCTCGACGACGTCGTCGGCAAGCTGCGGCGCGCGACGGCGCATCACGGCCTTGATGCGCGCGAGCAGCTCGCGGGCGGAGAACGGCTTGGTGACATAGTCGTCCGCGCCGCTCTCGAGCGCGGTGACCTTGTCCTGCTCTTCGGCGCGCGCCGACAGCAGCACGATGGAAATATCTTTGGTGCGCTGGTCGCCGCGCAGGCGCCGCGCGAAGGTGAGGCCCGGAATCCCGGGCAGCACCCAGTCGAGCAGCACGAGGTCGGGGCGCGATTCGCGCACCAGCGCCTCGGCCTGCGGCACGTCGCCGGCGGTCATCACGCGGTATCCCGCGCGCTGCAGGTTGGCGGCCAGCAAATCGCGGATGGCTGCTTCGTCTTCGACTACGAGGATGGAACCGCCCATTGGCGTACTCCCGGTGTGTTGTTAGGCGCTGCCATCGTAGGGGGTGTCCGAACGGCGGCATATCGCCGCCCCCTTATTTAACAGTCGTGTCATATTGGCCCGATGTCGTTGTTCACCGACAGGAACAGCGGTTGCAGCAAATCCTGACATGCGCGTCCTGGTTATCGAGGACAACGTCGACTTGCGCGATTACCTGCGCCTCGCGCTCGAGTCGCAGAAGCACGAGGTGCTCACCGCCCGCAACGGCCAGGAGGCCCTGGGTTACCTCAACGGGCATCCCGTGGATGTCGTTCTTACCGACCTCTTCATGCCGGAGATGGACGGCATCGAGACCATCGCGGCGCTGCGCAAGCAGTTTCCGGGCGTGCGGGTCGTCGCCATGTCGGGCCGGCCCGGCGTGGATTATTTAGCAGTGGCGCGCGAGCTCGGCGTCGCGTACACGCTCAGAAAACCCTTCGAAATCGACGAGCTCCTCACGGCGCTGAAGAACCTCCACCCGTGAGCCGACGTCCGGTCGTGTACCACATCATCGCTGCGGGACGCCGCCACGTCAGCGCCGCTTCCGGCCTCGTCATGCGCGAGGGACGCGTGGCGGTCGAGCTCGATCCGGAGATCGTGAAGGCCAAAGGGGTGTTCGTCGAGATCGACCCGCGCCGGCTGCGCAAGCTCGATGAGGAAGGCTGGGTCTTCGGCTACCCGGAGCTCGTCGATCGCCGCGGCATGTGGCCGCGCCGGCAGGAGCACACGTCATCGCCGCCGCGCAGCCGCGGACGGCGCGCCACCGACCACGAGACGCGCCGGCTCGGTTAGCGGTACGTCGCTGCGCTCAGGAGCTCGACTGCGTCTGGCCCGACGCGCGCTCGGCCGGGCGGCCCTGCTCGATCGCGGCGTGGATCTGGCGCGGATCGGTCGGCTTGACGAAGTGATAGTCGAAACCGGCATCCACGGCACGCTGCCGGTCGTCCTTTTGCCCGTAGCCGGTCACGGCAATGAGCAGCGCATGGCTGGTGTCGCCACGCTCGCGCAGCTGGCGTGCCACCGCATAGCCGTCGAGGCCGGGCAGGCCGATATCGAGCACGATCACGTGGGGCGCGAACACGCGTACCGATGAGAGTGCCTCGTTGCCGTCGCTCACGGTCTTGACCTCGTGTCCCTCGAGGCGCAGATAGGCGGCGGTGCTTTCCGCGGCATCGACGTTGTCGTCGACCACGAGTACCCGGCGCCCATACACCTCCTGCGCGCCACTGGTAGTGGCCGCCGGCGCGGTTTCCGCGTGGTGCACCGCGCTGATGCTCGGCAGCATCACCTTGAAGCGCGCGCCGCGGCCCGTGCCCTCGCTATGCGCTTCGACGCGCCCCTGGTGGAGCTCGACCAGCCGCTTGACGAGCGTGAGCCCGATGCCGAGTCCGCCCTGGCTGCGATCGAGGCCGCGCTCGCCCTGCACGAAGAGCTCGAACACGCGCGGCAGGAGCTCGGGGTCGATGCCGCTGCCGTTGTCCTCGACCGCGATGGTGGCGAAGCCTTCGCCGGCCATGGCGGCAAGCCGGATGCGCCCGCCCTCGGAGGTGAACTTGGAAGCGTTGTTCAGCAGGTTGGCGACCACCTGCGAGAGGCGCGCGAAGTCGCCGAGCAGCCACACCGGCCGCGCGCTCACTTCGACCGAAAGGCGCTGCTCGCGCGCGTCGATCATCGGGCGCACCGTCTCGACGCTGTGCGCGATGATCTTCGAGAGCTCGACCGGCTCCTTCTTCAGGACGATCTTGCCCTGGCTGATGCGCGAGACATCGAGCAGCTCGTCGACCAGGCGTGCGAGGTGCGTCACCTGCCGGTCGATCACGTCGCGCGCCATGGTGACGCGCTGCTCGGGCGAGCCGACGCGGCGCATCAGTTCCACGGCGTTGCGGATCGGTGCGAGCGGGTTCCTGAGCTCGTGCGACAGCATGGCGAGGAACTCGTCCTTGCGCCGGTTCGCGTCCTGCAGCTCCTCCTCGGCCTGCCGCGAGCGCGCGATCTCGCGCTTCAGGCTGCGGTAGAGGCGCGAATTGTCGAGCGCGATCGCCGAGCGCCCGGCCACTTCCTCGAGCATGTCGCGGTCGCGCGGCGCGCGTCCCGCGTAGCCGAGCGCCAGCGCACCGATGGTGCGCTCGCCGACCTGCAGCGGCAGGCACAAGGTGGCCGCGAGCCCCGCTTCCTCACCGGCCTCGAGCACCACTGGCTGCGCGAGCACCGCCTTCATCGCGGCGGCGAGCGGCGGCGGCACGAATTCGGCCGATGGCGCACTGATCGTATGAAATTTCCCCGGTTCCTTCTCCACGGTGACCGCGGCCACATCGCAGACGTGCGGCACTACCAGGTCGAGCAGCCGCCGCATGCCCTGCTCGAGATCGAGCGATGCGCCCAGCTCCTGGCTCGCGTGGGCGAGGAAGTTCGCCCGGCGCCTCGCCTCCTCGGCCGCCGCGCGCGCCGCTTCGTGCTCGGCCATGGCGCGCGTGCGCTGCTGCATCTGGAAGAGCTCGACGAACACCTTCACCTTGCTGCGCAGCACGTCGGGGCGCACCGGCGAGAGGATGTAGTCGACCGCGCCGAGCGAGTAGCCCTGCGCGGTCTGCATCTCGTCGGCGTAGGCCGTAATGAAGATGATCGGCGTGTGCGCCGACTTCTTGTATTGCCGGATGAGCTTCGCCGTCTCGAGGCCGTCGATGTCGGGCATGTTGACGTCGAGCAGGATCACCGCGAACTCGCGGTGCAGCACCTCGCGCAGCGCTTCCGAGCCCGAGCGCACCATCACCAGGTTCTGCCCGAGCTCCTCCAGGATGCTGCTGAAGACCAGCAGCTTCTCGGGCAGGTCGTCGACTACAAGTATGTTGGCTGGTTCTTCGCTCATCTAAGGAGAAAGTCGCCTAGCGATGCAGCCAGCCGCGCAGCACCGACAGCAGGTGCAGCCGGTCCACCGGCTTGGAGAGATAGTCCCAGGCGCCCGCCTCGATGCACTTCTCGCGGTCGCCCTTCATCGCCTTCGCCGTGACCGCGATGATCGGCAGGTCGGAGCCGCGCTCGAGCTTGCGGATCTCCCTGATGGTGGTGATGCCGTCCATCTCGGGCATCATGATGTCCATCAGCACGATGTCGATGTTGGGGTCGCGGCGCACGATCTCGATCGCCTCGCGGCCGTTGTTGGCCGAGACCACCTCCATGCCCTCCTCGTCGAGCACCGTGGCGAGCGCGAAGATGTTGCGCATGTCGTCGTCGACCAGCAGCGCGCGCTTCCTCTCCAGCACGCGCTGCGAGCTGTGCAGCTCGTCGAGCGAGCGGCGCTCCTCCTCGGACATCGAGGCGGTGCTGCGGTGGACGAAGAAGTAGATGTAGTCCAGCAGCCGCTCCATGGTGCGCGCCTCGCGCAGCGCGAAGGCGCCCTTCCAGCGCGCGAGCATCTGGTCGCCCCTCGCGCCGTAGAACACGATCGGCAGCATGCGCATCACGGGCTTCTGCTCGAGCGCGTCGAGCACGTCCTGCGGGCCGAGGTCGCTCACCGTCTCGTCGACCACCAGGCAGTCGATCGCGGTGGTCTTGAGGATGCGCATCGCCTCGTCGCGCGACCACGCCACCAGCATGCCGATGTCGGCCGCGCCGAGGCGCTCGATCACCTCGCCGCGCGTCGCGCCGTCGGGCATCATCAAGAGCACCTGCCGGGCGCCGCGGGTGACGAAGTCGCGCAGCTGCTCGATCGCCTGGTCGACGAGATCGCGCGAGGTGAGCGGCTTGGCGATGAAGCCGATGGCGCCTGAATTGAGCGCGCGGTCCCGTGCGTCATCCGTGCTTACCACGCAGACCGGGATATGGCGCGTGGCGAGGTCCGACTTCAGCCGCTCGAGCACCCGCCAGCCCTGCATGTCGGGCAGGTAGATGTCGAGCGTCATCACGGCCGGCTGGTACTCGCGGATCATGGCAAGCGCCGCCGCGCCGCTGGTGCTCACCACGCCCTTCAGGCCCTTCAGCCGCGCCGCATCCAGCAGGATCTTGGCGAAGCCGATGTCGTTCTCGACGATCAGCACCACGCGGTCGCCGGGCTGGATGTCCTCGCGGTCATCGTTCGCCTCGTTGGCGAACTGCACCTCGGGCTCCTCTTCCACCACCACCTGCTCGATGGCGAGCGGCGGCTGCGCCTGCGGCTTCTCGGGCTCGGCCGCAAGCGGCCGCGGCCGCGGCGAGCGCGCCGGCGTGTAAGCGAGCGGCAGATACAGCGTGAACACGCTGCCCGCGCCCGGCGCGCTGACGAGCCTGATCTCGCCGCCGAGCAGCTTGGACAGCTCACGGCTGATCGCGAGGCCCAGGCCCGTGCCGCCGTATTTGCGCGACGTCGAACCATCGGCCTGCTGGAAGGCCTCGAAGATGATCTGCTGCTTCTCGGTCGAGATGCCGATGCCGGTATCGCTCACCTTGAAGGCGATGACGTGCTCGGCCGCTTCCAGCGTCTCGGCGTCGGAGGACCAGCCCGAGATCGCCGGGGCGATCGCGATCGACACGTTGCCGACATGCGTGAACTTGAAGGCGTTCGACAGCAGGTTCTTGATGATCTGCTGCAGGCGCTTGATGTCGGTGACCATGATCTTCGGCAGCGCCGCGTCGAGGTTGACGCGGAAGTCCACCTTCTTGGTATCGGCCACGTGGCTGAACGTGCGCTCGACATAACGCTGCAGGTCGTCGAAGCGCAGCTCGCTTGGTTCGACCGCCACCGTGCCGGACTCGATCTTGGAAAGATCCAGGATGTCCGCGATCAGCGCCAGCAGCTCGTTGCCCGAGCCGTGGATGGTCTTCGCGAATTCCACCTGTTTCGGGTTGAGGTTGCCGTCGGTGTTTCTGGACAACTGATCGGACAGGATCAGCAGGTTGTTGAGCGGTGTGCGCAGCTCGTGCGACATGTTCGCCAGGAACTCGGACTTGTACTTGGACGTGAGCGCGAGCTGGGCGGCCTTCTCTTCCAGCGCCTGGCGCGCGAGTTCCACCTCGCGGTTCTTGCGCTCGACTTCCTCGTTCTGGTGCGCCAAGAGGCGCGCCTTCTCCTGCAGCTCCTCGTTGGTCTGCTGCAATTCAACGGCCAGCGACTGCGACTGCTTGAGCAGGTTCTCCGTCCGGGTATTCGCCTCGATCGTGTTGATCACGATACCGATCGACTCGGTGAGCTGATCGAGGAACGCCTGGTGAGCCGGGTTGAAGCGCTCGAGGGACGCGAGCTCGATCACGCCGCGCACGTCGCCCTCGAACACCACCGGCAGCACGAGCACGTCGGCCGCCCCCTGCTCCGAGAGGCCCGTGGCGATGCGGAAGCCGGCCGCCGGCACCGACGAGAGCACCAGCTTGCGCTTCTCGATGGCGCACTGGCCGACCAGACCCTCGCCGAGATCCACTTCCTTGCCGTGCGAGCCTTGGCCGCCGGAGGCGAACGATGCCAGCAGTTTCAGTTTGGGGCTTTCTTCACCCGCCAGGACATAGAACTCGGCCTGCTGGGCGCCGACCACCGGCGCGAGCTCGGACAGAATCATCTGGCCGACCGCCACCAGGTCGCGCTGGCCCTGCAGCATCCGGGAGAACTTGGCGAGGTTGGTCTTCAGCCAGTCCTGCTCGGTGTTCTTCTGCGTCGTGTCCTTGAGGTTGCGGATCATCTCGTTGATCGTGTCGCGCAGCGCCGCCACCTCGCCCTGCGACTCGACCGAGATCGACCGCGTCAGGTCGCCCTGCGTCACGGCCGTCGCCACCTCTGCAATCGCGCGCACCTGCGTCGTCAGGTTCGCCGCGAGCTCGTTCACGTTCTCCGTCAGGTCCTTCCAGGTACCCGCCGCGCCAGGCACCTTCGCCTGGCCGCCCAGCTTGCCTTCGACGCCCACCTCGCGCGCCACCGTCGTCACCTGCTCCGCGAAGGTCGCGAGCGTGTCGGTCATGTTGTTGATGGTCTCGGCAAGGGCCGCGATCTCGCCTTTCGCCTCCACGGTCAGCTTCTGCTTGAGGTCACCGTTCGCCACCGCCGTCACCACCTTGGCGATGCCGCGCACCTGTGAAGTGAGGTTCGACGCCATCGAGTTCACGTTGTCGGTGAGGTCCTTCCATACGCCCGACACCCCTGGCACATCCGCCTGTCCACCAAGGCGGCCTTCGGTTCCGACCTCGCGCGCCACGCGCGTCACCTCCGCCGCGAACGAACGCAGCTGGTCCACCATCGTGTTGACGGTGTTTTTCAGCTCCAAAATTTCGCCCTTCACGTCCACGGTGATCTTCTTGGAGAGGTCACCGGCCTGCACCGCCTTCGTCACATCCGCGATGTTGCGCACCTGCGAAGTGAGGTTGCCGGCCATGAAGTTCACCGACTCGGTCAGGTCCTTCCAGGTGCCCGAGACGCCCTGCACGTCGGCCTGGCCGCCGAGCTTGCCTTCGGTTCCCACCTCGCGCGCCACCCGCGTCACCTCGGCGGCGAACGAACGCAGCTGGTCCACCATCGTGTTGATGGTGTTCTTGAGCTCGAGCACCTCGCCTTTCACGTCCACCGTGATCTTCCTCGAGAGGTCGCCCGCCTGCACCGCCTTGGTCACGTCGGCGATGTTGCGCACCTGCGAGGTGAGGTTGCCGGCCATGAAGTTCACCGACTCGGTCAGGTCCTTCCAGGTGCCGGCCACGCCCTGCACATCGGCCTGGCCGCCGAGTTTTCCTTCCGTGCCCACCTCGCGCGCCACGCGCGTCACCTCGGCGGCGAACGAGCGCAGCGTGTCCACCATCGTGTTGATGGTCGACTTGAGCTCGAGCACCTCGCCCTTCACGTCCACCGTGATCTTGCGCGAGAGGTCGCCCGCC
>DASXRW010000253.1:0-7213 GCA_036506355.1 Burkholderiales bacterium | reverse complement strand
TGAAGATGGTGACTTTGGTCCGGTCTTCCATTTCACAGTCCCTTGGCGCGCTCGCGCAAGACGTACTTCTGGATTTTGCCGGTGGCCGTGGTCGGCACCGGCCCGAATACTACTTTCTTCGGAATCTTGAAGCGCGCCAGGTTCTGGCGGCACCAGTCGATGTACTCGGATTCGGTCGCCTGCACTCCGGGCTTGAGCTGGATGAAGGCGCACGGCGTCTCGCCCCACTTCTCGTCGGGGCGCGCGACGACCGCGGCGAGCTGGGTCGCCGGATGCTTGTAGAGCGCGATCTCGACCTCGACCGACGAGATGTTCTCGCCGCCCGAAATGATGATGTCCTTCTTGCGGTCCTTGATCTCGACGTAATGGCTCGGATGCCAGACCGCCAGGTCTCCGGTATGCATCCAGCCGCCCGCGAACGCGTCGGCGGTCGCCTTCGCATCCTTCAGATACCCGAGCATCACGGTGTTGCCGCGCACCAGGATCTCGCCGATGGTCTTGCCGTCCTTCGGCACCGGCTTGCAGCTCTTCGGTTCGGCCACGATATGACCCTCGACCACGGGATAGCGCACGCCCTGGCGCGCCATGGCGGCGTACTGGTCGTCCCAATTCTCCTGCGGAGCGCATAAGGTCGAGGGTCCCTGGAGCTCGGTCATGCCGTAGATGTGCAGCACCTTGAAGCCCAGCTCCTCCATCGCCTTGATCACCTTCGCCGGCGGCGGCGAGCCGCCGGTCTGGATGTGCACCGTTTTCTCAAAGCGCTTGCGCTCGTGCTCGGGAGCACCGATCAACATCGCGAGCACGGTGGGCGCACCGCACATGTGGGTCACGCCGTGCTCCACGACCAAGTCGAAAATCCGCTTCGGCTCGACCGCGCGCAAGCAGACGTGCGTGCCGGCCATCGCGGTGACTGACCAGGGAAAGCACCAGCCGTTGCAGTGGAACATCGGCAGCGTCCACAGGTAGACCGGCTGCGCGGGCATCGCCCAAGCCATGACGTTACCGACGGATTCCAGGAACGTGCCACGATGGTGGTACACGACACCCTTCGGGCGTCCCGTGGTGCCCGAGGTGTAGTTCAGCGCAATCGGATCCGACTCATTGGGCAGCAGAGACCATTCCAGGTCCGCGTCGCCGCGCTTGAGAAAGGCTTCGTATTCCACACTGCCCAGGCGCTCGCCCGGTCCCTGGTATTGCGGGTCGTCGACATCAATGACCAGGAGCTTGCGCTTCAGTTGTTTCAACGCCGGCGCGACCACGGGCGCAAAAACGCGGTCGGTGATGAAGACCTTCGCGCCGCCGTGCTCCAGGATGTAGGCCACCGTATCGGCGTCGAGGCGCGTGTTGATGGTGTTCAGCACGGCGCCGATCGCCGGCACGCCGTGGTGCGCTTCGAGCATCGCGGGCACGTTCGGCAGCATGGCCGAGACGACGTCGCCGCGGCGCACGCCCGCTTTCTTTAGGGCGGACGCAAGGCGCGTCGAGCGTTCATGGAACTCGCGGTACGTGAAGCGCGTGTCGCCATGGATCACCGCGATGCGCTCGGGGTAGATCTCGGCGGCGCGCCCCAGAAATACGATCGGCGAAAGCGCCGTGTAATTCGCAGGCCCGGGTTTCAACTCGGCCCACGGTGATTTGCGCGGCGCAGCAACACGGCTCGCGCCGTTGCCTTTCTTTTTCCCAGTCTTTCCCATCGACCTCCTCCCCGATTACACTGGCTCAATCTACTCCAGGGAGGAGGACCCCGTGAAGAGAATCGCCATTGCACTGGCCGTTTCGCTCGCCGTGTCGGGCGCGGCCCTCGCGCAGGAAAAGACCATCAAGATCGCGGGCTTCGGCGCCAAGACCGGCGCGGTGCGCTCGTTCGGCGTCAACAGCGAAGCGGCGCTGCTCGCCGCGGCGGATGTGATCAACAAGCAGGGCGGCGTGCGCCTCGCCGACGGCTCGAAGGCGAAGATCGCGGTGGAGTTCTACGACGACCGCTGCACCGCCGAGGAAGGCATCTCGATCATCCGGCGCATCGCCGGCACCGACGCGATCGTCGCCGTCGGCCCGACCTGCTCGAACGTCGCCGAGCCGCTCTTCGGCATCCTGCAGAAGAAGGTCGACGACAAGAGCGATTCCGGCCTGCAGATGCCGATCTTCACCGACGTCGCCGTCAAAGGCGGCCTTGCGAAAATTTCCGAGTGGTCCTTCCGCAACGTGCCGAGCGAGTGGACCATGTACTCCTCGCTCTTCTACTGGCTGAAGACCCGCAATCCGGGCGCGCAGACCGTCTACGGCGGCGTCGAGGAAGACTTCGCGCATTCGCGCGCCTCCTGGTACGCGGTGATGAAGGATCGCGCCGAGGCGAATGGCTACAAGGTGCTGGGGAACTCGAAATGGCTGCTTAACGACAGCAATTTCGCCACCCAGGTGCGCGAGATGAAGAACGCGAACGCGGACATCGTGGCGATCGCCGCGCACCCGTTCACCACCTGCGGCGTGCTGAAGGAAATGCAGCGCCAGGGCGTCAAGCCCAAGGTGCTGATCGGCCTCACGAGCTCTTCCAGCATGGAGACGCTGCAGGGCTGCGCCAAGCAGGCCGAAGGCATCATCATCCCGACCTCGTTCGCCCCGGTCACGAAGGAAGGCAAGTTCGCCGCCGAAACCACGGCCAAGTTCAAGGGCGCGGCCGACCTGCACTCGATGGCGGCGTGGGAGAACATGTTCATCCTCAAGGACGTGATCGAGTCCGAGAAGGTCTCCGGCAACAAGGGCGAGGTGCAGGCCGACCGCCGCAAGATCCGCGATGGCCTCGCCAAGCTCAAGCAAACCAAGGGGCTGCTCGGCATCACCAAGCGCACCGAGGATCGCGAGGCCGACAAGCCCTACCTCTTCGTGCAGGCGACCAAGGGCGAGTGGAAGGTGCTGCACGACCCGCTCTAGGGGGCGGCTCGACGAATAAGGCGCGGACGGTCTCCGCGCCTTTTTCATGCTCGATTTACTGCAGGCGATTTCCGACGGGCTGCTCTTCGGCGCGACCTACGCGCTGATCGGCATCGGCTTCACGCTGGTGTTCGGCGTGATGCACAAGCTGAACCTCTCCTATGCCGCTGCCTCGATCGGTGGCGCCTATTGCGGCCTGCTCGTGCTCAAGGTTGCCGCCGGCGCGCCGGCCGGGCTCGTCTTCTTCGGCGCGTTCGTGGCCGGCGGTGTCATCGGTTGGCTGGTCTACGTCGCCTGCTTCCACTTCATTCCGTTGTCGAATCCGCTGGCGACGCTGATGTCGACCGTCGGCATGCTGCTGCTCATCGACGAGATCATCGTCCACGTCACGGCCGGCATGCCGCAGAACTATCCCGCGATGTTCGACGACGTGATGCTGCACGTGGGCGGCTACACGCTGCGCGGTGATCTGTTGCTGGTCTTTTTCCTCTCGGTGCTGTGCATGGTCGGATTGCTCGCGCTCCTTTACCGCACCAAGCTCGGTCTTGCGACGCGCGCGGTTTCGCAGCAGGCCGTCGCGGCGCAGCTCTGCGGGATCCGCGTGGCGCGGGTGAACGCCATGACGTTCATCGTCACGGGCCTCCTCGGCGGCGTCGCCGGCGCCATGATCGGTGCCGCCGTGGGCGCGCTCTCGCCGCTGCTCACCGCGCCGCTGACGGTCAAGGGCCTCATCGTCACGGTGATCGGCGGCCTCGGCAACATCCCCGGCGCGATCATCGCGGGCCTCCTGGTCGGCGGCTTCGAGAACGTCTTCCAGCTCTACCGCGGCGTCACCGAGCGCGATTTTTACGTGATGCTCTTGCTCTTCGCTTTCCTGGTCTTCCGCCCGGGCGGCTTGTTCGCGCCCAAGGGCAGCAGGGACTGATGGACTTCTACTACGGCCTCGCGCAGATCGTGGGCGTGCACACGCTGCTCGGGTTATCCGCATACATCGTGCTGCTCACCGGCCAGGTGAGCCTGGCGCAGGCCGCGTTCTTCGGCATCGGCGCCTATACGGCGGGAATGCTCACGGTGCTTGCCGGCTGGCAGATCGTGCCGGCGCTCGGTGGCGGTGCGCTGGTAGGCTCGGCGACCGCATGCGCCGTGGGATTCCCGGCGCTGCGCGTGAAGGGCCTGATGCTGGTGGTGGCGACGCTCGCCTTCGGCGAGGGGGTGCGGCTCTTCTTCTTCAACTTCGATTACCAGGTCGCGAAAGGCGGCATCAAGGTCGGCCCGCTCGGCGGCGAGGGCTTCCGCCAGATCCGCTACTTCCCCGAGCACGGCTGGACCACGGGCGAGGTGATGCTCTTCATCTGGGCCTTCGTGCTCGCCGCAATGGCGGCATTGTGGTGGTTCGATCGCTCACGCTATGGCGCGGTACTGCGCGCGGTCGGCGAGGACGAGCTCGCCGCCCAATCGGTGGGCGTGAACCTCACCGCCGTCAAAGTGAGCGCGATGACCATCGGCGGCGCCATCGCCGGCCTTGGCGGCGGCATCTACGCGCATTACACGACGCACATCGAGCACAGCAATTTCAATGTCTTGGTCGCGACCTTCGCGCTCGCCTATCCGATCGTGGGCGGGCTCTCCAATGTTTTTGGAACCCTGGCGGCAGTGATCTTCGTCCAGGTCTTCCTGATCGAGGGCCTGCGCGATCTCGGCGACTGGCGCAACCTCCTCTTCGGCGCGCTGATCATCCTGGCGATGAACCTGCGACCCCATGGACTGTTTGGGAGGCGGAGTGCTTGAGCTAAAGAGCGTCGCGCGCCACTTCGGTGGCGTGCGCGCGGTCGACGGACTCGACCTGAAGGTCGCGCAAGGCGAGATCGTCGGCCTGATCGGACCCAACGGCTCGGGCAAGAGCACCGCAGTCAACGTCATTACGGGGCTCTTTCCGCTGACCGCCGGCGAAATCTACTACGAGGGGCAAGCGCTCGGCCGCGTGCCGACCCACAGGCGGCTGCAGCTCGGCATCGCCCGCACATTCCAGAACATCCGCCTGTTCGGCCAGCTCAGTGTTTGGCAGAACCTCTGGGTCGCGCAGAACTCACCAAGCGACCGCGCGCACCGCGGCTTCCTTTCGCGCTGGCTCGGCGGGCAGAAAGGCGTGCGCGCCGAGATCGCCGAGCTGCTCGAGTTCTCGGGGCTCGCGGCGCGGCAGGACGAGCTCGCGGCCAATCTCTCGTTCGGCGAGCAGCGCCGCCTCGAGCTCGCGCGCGCGCTCGCGGCAAAACCCAAGCTGCTGCTGCTCGATGAGCCGGCCGCGGGGATGAATCATGAGGAGATCGGACAGCTCAAGGAGCGCATCCTGCGGCTGCGCAGCCGCGGCATCACCATCGTGCTCGTCGAGCACGTGATGGAGCTGGTGATGGGCGTGACCGATCGCATCGCGGTGCTCAACTTCGGCCAGAAGATCGCCGAGGGCAGCCCGGCCGCGATCCAGAACGATCCGCTCGTGAAGAAAGCCTACCTGGGCGGCGCCTGATGCTCGCGGTACGCGATCTCGTCACGGCGTACGGCAAGATCGAGGCGCTGAAAGGCGTGTCGCTCGAGGTCGCGCCGGGGTCGATCACCTGCCTGCTCGGCCCCAACGGCGCCGGCAAGACCACGCTGATGCTGACGATCGCCGGCGTGCTACGCCCACGCAGCGGCAGGATCGAGCTCGACGGCAAGGACATCGCCGGCCAGCAGCCCGACGTCATCGTGTCGCGCGGGGTCGCGCTGGTGCCCGAGAACCGCCTGGTGTTCCCCTCCATGACGGTGCTCGAGAACCTGCAGGCGGGCGCCTACCAGCGCAAGGATGACTTTGCGCCCGATATCGAGCGCGTCCTCGAGCGCTTTCCCCGCCTCAGGGAGCGCGCAACGCAGCTTGGCGGCACGCTCTCGGGCGGCGAGCAGCAGATGCTCGCCGTAGGAAGAGCGCTGATGTCGCGGCCGCGCCTGCTGCTGATGGACGAGCCCTCCCTTGGCCTCGCGCCGCTCGTGGTCGAGGAGATCTTCCGCACGATCGCGGAGCTCCACCGCGACGGCACGACCATCTTCCTCGTGGAACAGAACGCGCACATGGCGCTGAAGGTGGCGCAGCGCTTCTATCTCATGGAACAGGGCCGCGTCACGTTCAGCGGCGATCCCGGCTCGCTTGCCGAGGATGAAGTGATCCGGCGCGCGTATTTAGGTACGGCACGCGTGTGATCGATTTCCTGCAAAACACGCTCGACGGGCTCGCCGCGGGCTCGTCCTACGCCCTGCTCGCGCTCGGCTTCACGCTGATCTTCGGCGTCCTGCGCCGCGCCAACCTGTCCTACGGCCCGGCGATCATGTTCGGCGCCTACGCCGCCACCTGGGCGAGTTTGAATTTCCAGATGGGCCTCATCCTCCTTTTCGCCGTCACGGTGGCCGCGACCGTCCTGGCCGGTGCCTATGTGGAACGGCTGTGCTTTGCGCCGCATCGGCGCGGGACCGCCATCACGGCGATGGTGGCGAGCTTCGCGCTGTGGATGCAGTTCGAGGAGCTCGCCACCCTGGTCTTGCCGCGGCATCTCTACGCCTTCCCTGCGCTCTACGCCGGTGAGCCGCTGACCGTCGGTCCGCTCACGCTGCGCGTCGAGGCAATGGTGATGATGCTCGTCGCCATCGTCGCCTGCGCCGCGCTGTGGTTCATGCTTTTCCGCACGCGCTTCGGCGCCGCGGTGCGGGCGGTGATCGACAACCCGGTCGCGGCGGGACTCGCCGGCATCAGCGTGCCGGCGATTTCGGTGCGCATCTTTGCGCTTGCCTCCGCGATCGGCGGCGTGACGGGCTTTCTCATCGTCTCTGCCCAGGAACAGGTGACGCCGATGCTCGGCATGTGGTCCACGCTCAAAGGGATGCTGGCGATGATGCTCGGCGGCCTGGGATCGCTCCCCGGCGCCGTGGTCGGCGGTCTCGCTCTCGGCCTGCTCGAGGCGCACAGTCAGTGGTATCTCGGGCCGCAGCTGCGCGATTTCCTCGCCTACTTCGTGCTCTTTGTCCTTCTCGCTCTGCGCGCGCCATGGATGAATACGCGATCGGCGTCCTGACCAATATCGGCCTGGTGTCGTTTCTCGCGCTCTCGGCTTATCTGCTGCTCATCGCCGGCGAGCTGTCGTTCGGGCAGCAGGCCTTCTTCGGCGTCGGCGCCTACGGCGCCGGCATCGGCACGGCGATGCTCGGCTGGCCGCTGCCTGCGGCAGTGCTGGCCGGCATGCTTCTGGGCGCGCTCGCCGCG
>DASXRW010000252.1:0-5709 GCA_036506355.1 Burkholderiales bacterium | reverse complement strand
GGCGAGCTCGTACGCCGAGCGCTTCAGCACGAAAGGCGAGCAGCTGATGCAGATACAGGAAGACTGGATGACGACCGCGCGCGACTACGTGCGCGAGAACCCGCTGCAGGCGCTCGGCATCGCGCTCGCCGCGGGCTACCTGTTGCACATGATCACGCGCCGGTAGGCGCTTTCAATGTCTGCTGAACCGGCCGCTCGGCGCCCCGCGGTGCCGGGCCTCGGGCAGGTCGTGGGACGGCTGCTCGGCGAGGCGCGCCAGCTCGTCGCCGACTACGCCGAGCTCACGATCCTCGACGCGCGCCGCGCGGCGATCCGCCTCGCGTGGATCCTGGGCAGCGTGCTCGTCGCAGCGGTGCTCGTCGTCACCTCGTGGATGGGCATCGTCGCCGCGGGCATCGTCTTCGCCTGGGGCAAGGGCGCATCGTGGCCGATCGCGTTGGGCATCGCCGCGCTGTTCAATCTCGTGGCGGCGGGCGTGCTCGGCTGGTTCACCTTGAAGCTCGCGAAGGAATTGCCGTTCACGGCGCTCTTGCGTCAGCTGCGCGGCCGCGACCCTGAACCTCCCCAATGATGGCTCCGCAATGATCCCGCCCGACCAGGAGATCTACGAAGTCGAGAAGCGCATCGCCGAGCGGCGCCATCGCGTCGAAGCGGTGGCGCGTCAGAGCGGACGCGCCGCACTGAAGACCCTCACCTCGCCGTGGACCCTCGCCGGTGCCGCGGTGCTCGGCTTTTTCGTCGCCCGCGGCATCCAGCGGCGCAAGCATCAGCCGGTGCGCGTCGACCGGAGAGCGAAAACCGTAGCGAAGGCCGGCGGCATCGCGAGCGTCGCGATGGCTGCGGCGACCTGGCTCATCAAGTCGCAGTTCGGCTCGCCGGTGGCGATGGCGCAGTACTTCCTCTCCAAGGTAAAGAAGCAGCCTGCGCAGCCCGTGCGGGCGTCGCCGCGCGGCGACAGGGCCGCGGCGACGACGCGCAGGTAGTCATTCGGCCGATAGAAACGCGCCGCGCTCGCGGCTAGGCTTGCGAGTTCGGATGTCGTCGATTTCTTCGCTCGTCCCGAGGCTTGTGCGCGTCTCGCGCGCGTCCTACGGCGTGGTGGCGCTGCTGGGCGCGAGCGCGATCTGGGGCTGGGTGCTCGGTGTGCCGTTCCTGCGCGATCTCGGCGCCGATTTCGCGCCGATGTCGCCAGGAGGCGCGCTCGCGCTGCTGCTTCTCGCGACGAGCTACTTCGCCGCACAGGCCGGGCGGCAGAAGAGCGCCGTCGCCGCCGCGACCCTCGCCGGTGCGATCGCGGCGCTGACGCTCGCGGAAACCCTGCTCGGGCTGCCTTTGGGCATGAACTTCGAGTGGCTCGCCGCGCGCGGCGCCGAGATGCCGGGGCACCTGTCGATCGCCGCTTGCGTGACGCTCCTGCTGCTCGCGCTCGTCACGCCGCTCGCGCGCGACCCGAAAATCTTCGGCGCCTCGGCAAACGGCCTCGCTGCCGGCGTCATCGGCACCGTCGCCTTTTTTGCTTTGTTGGGATTGAGCCTCCGAGTTCTGCGCTTCGACATCGCGGCGCCGCTCCTCGGCTTCTCGGCGCCGGCGGCGCTCGCCACCATGCTCGCGGCCATCGCGCTCGCCACCGGGCGGCCGAGCGAGTGGCTGCTCGACACCCTTTCCAGCAGGCGCACCGGCGCCGTGGTGATGCGCTGGCTGCTGCCGGCCGCGATGGTCGTGCCGATCGCGGTGGGCTGGATGCGGCTCTACGCCGAGCGCGAAGGCCTGTTCGGCGAAGCCTTCGGCATGGCGCTCTTCACGCTGGTGATGATCGCGTGGTTCAGCTCGCTCATCGTGTGGGTGGCGCGCACGCTCGACCAAGCGGCGGCGCAGCGCGCGCAGGCCGAGGGCGCGGCAACCGAGCAGCGCGAATGGCTGCAGGTCACGCTGGCGAGCATTGGCGACGGCGTGATCGCCACCGACGCCGCCGGGCGGGTGCGCTTCTTGAACGCCGCGGCGCAGCGCCTCACGGCCTGGCGCGCCGCCGAGGCCGCCGGCCGGCCGCTGAATGAGCTGCTGCAGCTCTTCGACGAGCGTGACGACGCGCCTTTGCGCAACCCGCTGAATGCGGCACTCGCCACACGCGCTGCGACTGCGGCCACCGGCGAGCCCGCGCTGCGCGCGAGAGACGGTGCCGTGCACCCGGTAACGGTCAACGCCGCGCCGATCCTCGATGGCGAGGGGCTGCTCGGCGCCGTGCTCGTGCTGCGCGAGGTCGCGGCGCAGCGCCAGTCGGAGCGCGCCATGCGCGAGGCCTATACCGAGCTCGACCAACGCGTGGTTCGCAGGACTGCAGCATTGGAGAGGGCCAGCGCGGCGCTGCGGGAGCGCAATGCGCTGCTGAATGCCATCACCACCAGCACGCCGGACCTGATCTTTGCCAAGGACCGGCAGGGGCGCCTCTTGATGGCGAACCCGGCGTGGAACAAGGCGGTCGGCAAGACCGGCGACGAGGCGATGACGCTCGACGAGAACGAGCGCATCGTGCTCGAGGCGGGCGAGACCATGATCCTGGAAGAAGTCGTGGGCGAGCGCACGTATCTCACCACCAAGTCGCCGCTGCGCGACGAGCAGAGCCGCGTCATCGGCCTGATCGGCGTCGCCACCGACATCACCGAGCGCAAGCAGGCGCAGCGCGAGCTCGAGAAGCTGGTGGTCGCCGAGCAGCGCCTGCGCGCCGAGGCCGAGCGCGCCAACCGCGCGAAGGACGAGTTCCTCGCCATCGTGTCGCACGAGCTGCGCTCGCCGCTCAACGCGCTGCGCGGCTGGAGCCATCTGATGCACACCACCCGGCCGCTCGATGCCTCGCTCATCGAGCGCGCCGCCAAGGCGATCAAGCGCAACGTCGACCACCAGACCCGCCTGATCGACGATCTGCTCGACACCTCGCGCATCGTCAGCGGCAAGCTCAACATCGAGCGGCGGGTGGTCAACCTGGCCGACACCGTGCTCGCCGCGCTCGACGCGGCGCGCCCCGTGGCCGCCGCCAAGCACGTCGAGCTGCGCTTTGCGCCGGACGATCCGGCGACCATGGTGATCGGCGATGCCGGCAGGCTGCAGCAGCTCGCCTCCAATCTGCTCTCCAACGCCGTCAAGTTCACCCCCGAAGGGGGAAGCATCAGCGTGCAGCTGCACAAGAACGCCGAGCGCGTGCAGCTGCAGGTGAAGGACAACGGCATCGGCATTCAGCCTGAATTCCTGCCGCATGTCTTCGACCGCTTCAGCCAGGCCGACACCTCGGCCTCGCGCCGCGCCGGCGGCCTGGGCATCGGCCTTGCGCTGGTGCGCCACATTGCGCTCCTGCATGGCGGCCAGGTGCGCGCCGACAGCGCCGGTCCGGGGCGCGGCGCCACGTTCACGGTCGACCTGCCGGGCGCGCCCGCTTCGGCGGTGCTCGCTCTCGCGAATCTGCCCTCCGAGGACCGGCGGCGCTCGACCGCCGGCGCGCTGAAGGGGCTCAAGGTCTGGGTCGCCGACGACGACGTCGATGCCCACGAAGTGGTGGCGCTCACGCTGCGCCAGGCCGGCGCGCAGGTCGAAGCCTTCAACTCCGGCCGCGCGCTCTGCGCCGCGCTCGAGGCCGCGCTGCCGGCGCGCGGGCCGCACGTGCTCCTCATCGACCTCGCGATGCCCGGCGAGGACGGCTTCGAGGCGCTGCGCCGCGCGCGCTCGATCGAGCTCGCCTGCGGCAACGACCGCTACACCCCAGCGATCGCGCTCACCGCCTTCACCCAGATCGAGCGCGAGCGCCTGATGGCCGCCGGCTTCGTCGACCGCGTCGACAAGCCGGTCGACGCCGAGAAACTCATCACCGCGATCCGCGCCGCGCTTCGCACAGAACAGCGTTCCAGGGCTGCGGTCTAGGAATTCGGGGACGGAGCCCGATCTAGTTGTGAAGTAGCAAGAGGTTGTTTCGGGACCGAGAGAGACGGTTGATCGGTGCTGAGCCGTTGATGCCCAGATGTGGGCGGTGCCAGTTGTAGTGATGCGTCCAGCGCTCGAGCATTGCGGTGCGTTCTCGAGAATGGTTGTAGGGGATGCCGTAGGCCCATTCACGAAGCGCCGATTGGATGAAGCGCTCGGCCTTGCCGTTGGTCTGCGGCCGGAATGGCCTGGTGAAGCTGTGCTTCAGCCCCAGGCTTTCACAGCTGCGCGCGAAGCTCTTGGCGTTGAACGCTGAGCCGTTGTCGGTGAGGATGCGCCGCACGTGGACGCCCAGCGAACCGTAATAGGCGACCAGGTTCTGCAGGAACTGCACGGCGCTGAGCTCGCCCTGGTCGGGGTAGACGTCGGTGAAGCCGATGCGGCTGTGATCATCCACGGCAACGAAGAGAGCTTCGTAGCCGGCGCGCACGGTGCCCCGAGTTCCGCCTGGAATGCGCTTGCCCAGCCGTTCAATGCGCCCAAGGCGCTTGATGTCGATGTGCACCAAATCTCCAGGTCGCTCGTGTTCGTAGCGGACCGCCGGCTCGCAGGGCTCCAGATCGCTCAACCTCGACAAGCCCGCTCGCTTGAGAACACGGCTCACCGTGCTCTTCGAAACGCCGGTGCTCGCCGCGATCCGGGCCTGGGTCAAACGCCGATGCCGCAGCTCGACGATGGCCAAGGCCTTCTCCGGTTTGATCTTTCTCGGACTGCGCTTCGGTTTGGAAGACCGATCTCTCAAGCCCGTTTCACCCTCAGCGAGATATCGACCCAGCCATTTGCGAGCGCTTGGTCCAGAGACCCCGTGCACGGCTGCTGCCGTGCACGGGGTAAAACTTTGATCAATGATGTCTCGGACCAATTCCAATCGACGCACGACCGTGAGTCGGGCATTCTTGTGAATGTTCATTCGGCTGAGTCCCCTGAGAGATGTTGGTTTGGTTCGCACCTACCAGTCTCTCAAACTCAGTCCGAATGAACACAAACAACCTATTGGAACATCACATCTAGTTCGGGCTCCGTCCCCGAATTCCAGGCACAAGCATTGCACGGCGCCGCTTATGGCAAAGCGTGGCAAGCGCTGGTCGGCGAGAGTCATGCGCACGAGCAACGCGCTCGACCTCGAGCGCGGCGTTTTCACAAAGCGCAGTCCGCGCGCGGTGGCGCGCTCGCTCAAGCGCTCTGCGGAGCACAGCCGCCGCCGCAAGAGCGCGCCGTTCCGCTCCGCGATGTCGATGCTCAACTTCCACATCAATCGCGGCGGCAAAGGCCTGTCGAGCTCGCAGCGCAAGGTGCTCGAGGCCGCGAAAGGGGAGCTGAGGAAACTCTACGGAAGGAAACTCCATGCCCGAAAAACGCACGCTCGAACGCGCGCGCCGAAAAGCGCGTCAAGGTAAGTCCGCCAGCACCGTCGCCGGCGAGTTCGTCCGCGAGGAGATCGAGGACATACGCCAGGGCAAACACGGCGCCCGCTCGACCAAGCAGGCGATCGCCATCGGTCTTTCGAAGGCGCGCCGCGCCGGCGTGCCGCTTCCCGGAAAAGGCAAGCGCACGCGCAAGCGCGTGAGCGCCAGCCGCATCCACGCGCGCCCCGTCTCGCGCCGGCGCAGCCGCGCCACCGAGCGCGCGTTGAAGCGCGAGCCGCGCGGCGCCGCTTCGCACCGCGCGCTGTCGCGGCAAGCTCACAGAACTGCCAGACGGCGTTCGGCGGCGGACCGCAGCCGCTCGGCCCGCAAGGCCGCG